>JBATIA010000650.1:0-11098 GCA_049667415.1 Ignavibacteriaceae bacterium | reverse complement strand
CTTACCTATGTTATATTTTTCAATTTTAAGATGAATACAAATTCAAATAAGAAAAGGATTATATTGTTTCTCATAACCGATAGTACTGGTTTCACCATGTCCGGGATAAATTATCACATCATCAGGCAATGTTAGTAATTTATTCTCAATGGAATTAATTAAGGTATTATAGTCACCGCCCCATAAATCTGTCCTGCCAATTCCCTCCTTAAACAAAACATCCCCGGTAATACAAATCTTTTCTTTCTCCAGATAAAGGCAATACTCACCTGGTGTATGACCTGGTGTAAACAAAAATTTTATTTTAGAATTTCCCAGAGTGAGTTCCAATTCTTCATCTATCAATTTATCTGGTTTAGGAGGTTGCTCGAAGGTAATATCAAACATCTGTGCTTGCTGATGAGCATTTTCAAGTAATATCAGATCTTTTTCGGGTGCGTAGTAAATAGGATTATAATTATTTTTAACAAAGCTACATCCGAGTATGTGATCAATATGGCAATGAGTATTAATCATATACTTAATCGTTAGGTTTTGTGATGAAACAATATCCATTAAGATTTTTTGTTCCTCTTTCGTTGAATTCCCAGGATCAATTACTGCGGCATCTTTTGTTTCATCATCCCAAATTACAAAAGTGTTTTCGGCAAATAGGTTGAAAGTAAATACTTTTACCTGAACCATTTTATTTTCTAAATCCTTTTCGTATTCTATTAAACGACTTTTTAGTGAAAGAAGAGAAATTATCTTTTGTTTCTTCAGTTGAGTCGCCGCCAAATTTTAGGAGAAAATGTTTGGCAATAACCCAGGCTAGCATACTCTCTGCGATTACGGCGCAGGATGGGACTGCTGTAAAATCACTTCTCTCATACCTTGATGAAACTTTTTTCATCGAGCTTAAATCAATACTAGTCAATGGCTTTGACAAAGTAGAAATAGGTTTCATTGCAGCCCGGACTATTATCGGTAATCCATTAGTGATTCCTCCCTCAATTCCTCCTGCGTGGTTTGTTCTCCGGGAAAATTTTACATGTTCAATTTTAATTTCATCATGCACTCTGGAGCCAAAATTTTCAGCGCTTTTGAAGCCAGCACCAATTTCAATTCCTTTTACAGCATTTATTGACATCATATGAAAAGCGATATCCGCATCGAGTCTTCTATCATAATGCATAAAACTTCCAAGACCTACAGGTAAACCGGTTGCAACCACTAAAAATGTTCCGCCTAATGTATCACCCTTTTTCTTGGTTGACTTAATTTTATTTACAATCTTCTTTTCCTGCAGTTGATCTAAAACACGAACCGTACTTCTATCCGCCTTAATTGAAATATCCCAACCAGTTTTTCCAAACGAAGTTTTATTTTGCAATATTTGACTGAAGTAGTCTTTCGATGAATATATCCCTCCAATACTTTCAACAAAACTTCCGACATAAATTCCGAATAATTCTAAAAATTTTCTCGCCACAGTCCCAGCTGCAACACGGGCAGCAGTTTCCCTCGCACTTGATCGCTCAATAGAATTTCTTATATCATCAAAATTGTATTTTGTTATTCCTACAAGATCTGCGTGACCAGGTCGTGGAATCGTTATTTTTTTATCTGATTTTTGTGATTGTTCAATGTCCATCAATTCCTGCCAGTTTCTCCAGTCTTTATTCTCTATCAAAAAAGAAATTGGTGAACCAAGAGTTTTACCAAACCTTATCCCGCTTAAAATTTGAACGGAGTCAGATTCAATTTTCATTCTGGTACTTCTACCGTATCCAGCTTGTCTTCTTTTTAATTGACGGTTGATATATTCCCTGGAAATAGCAATATTCGAGGGAAAGCCCTCAACAATAGTAATTAACGCTTTTCCGTGCGACTCGCCGGCAGTCAAGAATCTAATCATATATTTATTTAATTATTTAGTGGCAAATATAAAAAAACGTCCCGATAAAAATCGGGACGTGTTATATCCTACTAATATGCGAATGGTTTATTCAGGTATTTCAATACCTACAAACCTGTTATTACCGTCCTGATCGAGTACTTTCATCAACAGTGCTGAACCTTTCTTTTTATCAACAACATCTTTGAAGTCCTGAACATTATCTATTTTTTCTTTGTCAGCTTCAACTATTACCAGTCCTGCAAATAATCGTTGATCTTCTGCTTTACTGAATGGCTTAACATTAGTAATAAGTACACCGTGTTTTATATTAAAATCGGATTTATCTTTTTCAGATAGATTTTTAACAGTTAACCCGAGATTATCAAATGTTGCTGTTGTTAAACCTGAGTTACTTTTACTCTCAGACTTCTCTTTTTCAGAAGCAGGTTCTGTCTTTATTTCTTCATCACGTGCTTTAAGAGTTACTTTTCTTTCGAGTGTATCACCATCCCGATAAATTTTTAGTTTGACTGTTGTACCAGCCGTAAGAGAAGCGACATAGCTTTGTAATTCATTAGGTCTGTTTACTTCGCGTCCATCTATTTCTAGAATTACATCTCCGGCTCGTAAATCAGATTTTGAGGCGGCACCATCTTCAACAATTCCCTGAATAATTATTCCTTTAGGTCTATCCATGCCTAACGACTTAGCAATAGCATTATCTACTTCACCAATATTTATTCCTATGTAACCTCTGCTTACTTTTCCGTGTGCTATTAAATCCTGAGCAACTGCTTTTGCAAGATTAACAGGAATAGCGAAACCGTAACCTATATATGTTCCTCCACCACCGGAAGCGATTGCTGAATTTATACCTATTACTGAACCTGATAAATCAACCAATGCTCCTCCACTATTACCGGGATTAATAGCTGCATCAGTTTGAATAAAGTTCTCAACGCCGTAGCTGTCCCTGATAAGACCTAATTGACCTCTTCCGATAGCACTAACTATTCCTGCTGTTACAGTTGAGGACAATGACAGAGGATTACCTATTGCCATTACCCATTGTCCGACTTTTAAGTTATCTGAATTTCCGAGATAAGCTACTGGAAGATTTTTAGCTTCAATTTTTACAACTGCAAGATCAGTCAGGGGATCCGTGCCAACGACGATGGCATCAAATTGTCTCTTATCAGACAAACCTACCGATACTTTGCTCGCTTTCTGCACTACATGATTATTAGTAACAATATATCCATCTTCCGAAATAATAATTCCACTGCCAGAACCTCTCTGTTCTTTGGGCATATCCTTAAATGGGAAAAAGAAAAATTCCTGATGAGGATTTTCTCTCTCAGAGACAACGCTAATCTGAACAATTGCCGGTGTTACTTTATCGGCAACTTCTATGAAAGCCTGGCTAAAAGATGAGGCATCGGCGTCAAGCTTTACGGGCGGTTCAGTAGCACCAAGCTTTAAATCAGCAAGGCTTGGACGTACAAGTCCAAATCCTGACACCAAAATTGCTCCAAAAAGAATACCTATTAGCAATAGTGATGCTGCTCCAATAATCCCTTTGATTTTCATTTTATTCCTCCGTTAAATTTTTTTTTCGATCGTTATTTAACCCTGGAAAATTTCCAGGACAGTAACAAATGACTCGTACTACCTCTCGTTAAATAGTCTTATTGAACTTAGACCCTTAAAGTCAGATACATGATATTTCAAATGATTTTCCATAAAAATAATTGCTTTGTGAAATATTAGATTATCAAAGGACCTAATCGATTCATCGTATTTTAGACAGTTAAGATACGTTAAAAGTTCCAATTTAATATCATAAATATCAACCACTGATTTTGTGCATTCACCGCATATCAATCCTTTATCAAAATTATATGAACAATCAGTTTTAAAATCTTTCTTTCCACAAATGGCACAAGATTCGACTTGAAGCTCATACCCAATCTCTTTAAGGAAAAAAATAAAAAATCGCCCAAAAGTCACTTCAGGAGGTTCTTCACCAGAATTTAACCTGTTGAGGATTTTAACAATTCCTTTAAATATTCTTTTACTTACTTCATGCTCAGCTAAAAGATTTTTAACAAGTTCCGCAACTGAATATGCATACTTCAATTTATCAAGATCATTTTTAATTTCAGGAAAATGATCTATTGTATCCGCTCCGGAAAGAAACTGAATTTCCCGTGATTCTTTTTTGTAGAGGACTACTGACAAATGATTTATAAGGTCAACAATACGTCCATATTTTGACTTCGGGGAACGGGCACCCTTAACAATCACACTTATTCTTCCCAGATCTTCCGTAAATAACGAAGCTATCATGCTGGTATCACCATAGTTCATTTTGCTAAGAACCACGGCTTCGGTTTTGATTATTTCACTCATCGAAGGAAGTTATACGGAAAAGTAAATAAACCCTCTTCAGTAATTATTCCGGAGATTAAATGTGCAGGAGTTATATCAAACGCTGGTGTAAAAGCGTTATGAGTAGCCGGAGTGATTAAAGTATCCCCAATATAAAAAAGTTCTTTCTTGTTGCGATATTCAATTACTATCTCATCTCCAGCAGCAATATTTTTATCAATTGTTGTTGACGGTGCTGCAATATAGAATGGAATTTTATGGTAGTTTGCAAGAATCGCCAGATTGTATGTTCCAATTTTATTTGCTGAATCTCCATTAAGTGCAATTCTGTCTGCACCAGTAATAACCAGATCAACTTTCCCTTGCTTCATAAGTTCGGCTGCAGAAGAATCTGTCTGCAGTGAGAACGGAATTCCATTTTTTACAAGCTCGAAAGCTGTTAATCGAAGACCCTGCAAAAGCGGTCTCGTTTCATCCGCATAAACGTGGTTAACCAATCCATTGTCGTAAGCTGTTTTAATTATGCCGAATGCCGTACCTATACCTCCGGTAGCAAGCTTACCAGTATTGCAGTGTGTTAGAACATTTGATTTTTGTTTGAACAGACTTAATCCATTTCTTCCGATCTTCAAGCAATCTTCTTCGTCTTTTTTATGAATTTCTTTTGCGCTGTTGAGTAATACACTATATGATATTTTCTTATCAGAAATTTTTTTGAAATGATTTTTTAATTCATCCAATGATCTGAATAAATTGACTGCAGTAGGTCGGGTCTCAGATAATCTTTTATAAGCCGCATTAAATGCTGTATTGAAATCAGAATCAGTCTTCTTTAACGAAAGGGCAAGTGCATAAGCGGCAGCAATTCCTATTAATGGTGCGCCCCTCATTTCAAGACGCTCGATTGCTTCTGCAATTCGTTCGTAACTGTCCGTTGTAACGTAGATTTCTTCCAAAGGTAGTTTTGTCTGATCTAGGAATATCAGATTATCTTCTTCGAATTTTACGGAAAAGTACTCAGTTGTTTTCATCGAAACTTGAAATTCTCCTGAACTCTCTAAATCTATCCTGGATCTGCAAGTACGAAAGATCCTCTAATCCTTTTGTACTGAATTTTTCTACACAAAACGAAGCCATAGAACTGCCGTAAATTACAGCTCGCTTTATATTTCCAGGTGAAAGATCTCTGGTTTGGTGAAGGTAACCTATAAAACCACCAGCAAATGAATCACCTGCACCCGTCGGATCAAAAATAATTTCCATCGGGTATGCCGGTGCTGAGAAAATTGTACTCTCCGTAAAAAGCATTGCCCCGTGCTCTCCCTTTTTGATGATAAGAATCTCAGGACCCATCTCCCGAATTTGTTTTGCAGCTTTAATTAAATTTGGTTCCCCTGTAAGTAATCTTGCTTCAGAATCATTGATAATAAAAACGTTAACTCTTTTGAGAAGCTTAATTAAATCCTCTTTCATTCCAGTAATCCAGAAATTCATAGTATCACAAACAATGAACTGCGGTTCGATCATCTGATCAAGTACACGCATTTGAAGAATTGGATCGATGTTGCCAAGACAGATATATCTGGATTTTCTGAACCGTTCCGGTATAACAGGATTAAAGTTTTGAAATGCATTTAATTCAGTAAAAAGAGTATCGCGCACATTAAGATCGTAATGATATTTTCCACCCCAACGGAATGTTTTTTCTCCTTCGATAATTTGCATTCCTTCCAAATCAACATTGTGCTGCTCGAGAAGTTCTATGTATTTTCCAGGAAAATCGTTTCCAACCACTCCTACTAATCCGATAGGGCTGGAAAAATAGCTTGCGGCAAGAGAGATATAAGTCGCAGATCCTCCAAGGGCATCATCAACTTTGTCAAAAGGGGTTTCCACGGAATCTAACGCAACTGATCCAACAACTAATAAACTCAAAATTCTCCTATCATAAGTGTTTAAAAATTCATTTCAAAAATACTTAAAAGTGGTTTTAATGCCCAATAAATTATAATTACTGACACGTAAAGCACCAAACAACAAATTACAAATCTCAAATAAATCTTAATTTCATAAATTCAAATCACAAATTGCACTTTTTGGAAATTTGAAAATTGATCGTTGAATATTATTTGTTATCCGTCCGAAGAACTCCTTTGGAGGGATTTACAATTTTGCATTTATTCCTGTTTTATTTCTACGAAATGAAAAAAACTTTTTTCATTCAGAAAATAGTCTTCAATAATCTGCACAGCTTTTCTTTGACCCTCCCACGCAAGTAGTTTTTGAGCTGTTGTTTTATCAACCCATTTATACCCGGTGTGTTCATCACTGAGTTTTATTTCATCTGCTTCGACTCTTGCAGCGAAGACCGGAAGTAAACAGATGTATTCACTTTTCGGCTCGTAAAAAGAGTTAACGGTGGGTGCAACCCAAAGTTGTACAGGTGTCAATCCGGTTTCTTCTTTTATTTCACGTAAAGCTGTCTCAAATGCTTTTTCTCCGCCTGAGGCGGATTCTTTAATTTTTCCGGTTACCATTTGCCATAAACCCGGATAAACCTGATCGTCTGCTCTTTTAAGTAGTAAAAATTCAATTCCTTTTTCAGTTTCTCTGAATATGTGAGCTTCGATCATAATTGAAATGATTTCCATTTAATTAATCCTTCTAAGAAATTTTTATAATTAATTTACCTTAATAATTTCTTTAAAACATAAAGCATGGATGCATGATTGCATTGTTGCATGAACTTCTCATTATTTATTTACATTCATTCATGCAATCATCCTCCGAAGGAGTTCAGCAGACAATCATGCAAGCGTTTATACTCGCTTAGAAATACGCTCTTGCTTCGGCTCTTGCTGTGTGAATAACTCTTCCCTGCCCTTGCCATCTACCATCATAACTAATAGTAGTTTGAAGAAAAGAAGCGACCCTGTAATCGAAATTTAAGCGCCAAAAATAATTTTTTCCAAGCTGGTTTCCGTTAAGCATTTCAAATGGAATAAAGTTCTCAAGAGTACTGGCATTTAATTCAGTACGTTCTACTTCAAATCTCAATCTTCCGGTTTGAGCAAATGAAATATTTAGTCGTATTATCTGTGAATTTAAGTCGATAATAGTAGGAGAATCAGGGAAAGAATCTTCACTTCTGCCTACCTTAAATTTAAATCCGACTTCAACAATACTTATAGGTCGATATGAGAAATCTGTTGTAATATTATTATCCAATATTTGTCTATTCCGGGTTGAAGGCTGAGGTGCTGAGACATTATCGGTAAAGTTCACAATATCTGTTTGATTGCTTATTTCTTTTACCATCCTGAACCTTATCCTTAAACTTCGCTCCCTGTTAAATCCGGTTTCAACACCGGTGTTAAAATCACTCATTGCAAATCGTTGGGTAAACCTAAACCTAAATGACAGATCCTGCCGGTTTTCGTTAATAAAAATATCCTGCTGGAAAAAATTTGTTCCCCTGATTGTGATTCCTTCCTGCTGAAAATAATTTAGTCGCAGAAGATATATTTTAGCAAGATCAGTCTCCTTAGTAATTTCTTCTATCCTCCAGGAAGTTTCTGTTGAAAGCGGCTCGAGTAAAGTTGCAATGAAAGTTTTTTTATCAAAAATATCAGCGTATTGAATTTTCCAGCGCGTATTAGTTTTTAAATTTATAACCGGAAACAGTTCATCAGTTGGAAGTGTTACAAGAATAAAGTCACCATCAAATAAAGTTGGTTCAAATTCATTTTCATCTGCAATCCCGTTGTTATTCAGATCGCCTGAATACTTATAATTACCTGTTCCCTGTTCTACTCTAACAAATACCTTTTCAAGCTTCGCCTGCTTTTCAGTAGAGACTTCATAAAAGAGATCACCGTTTAATATCTTTTCCCAGAAATTAAATTTGGATTGGGACCTTATAAGAAGTTGTTCTGTATCGAGAAAACCCAGACGTTTAAAGGAATCAGTATAATTTTTATTTCTTATAGTAAGATTAAGAGAAGTGGAAACCTCATCAATACCCCTGTAAGCTAAATCATAAATTTGAGCCCGTGCGACGGACTCTTTTTCCATTAACCCGTTTAAAGGAAGATAGTCATCTCTGCGGGAATATTTTGCGGTCAGAGTTAAACCTTCTATCTCAAGTAGCTGTATGTACGGATTGAGCTCATAATACTCAAGACTAGCTGAGAGCAAAGAATCTTTTTCAGCGCGTTTATCTCTTTTATTTTCTGCAAGGTAATTAAATCCCGGCTTAATCAAATTCCAAAAGATATAATGCGCATCCCCAGTATGTCGCCACCACTTAGATTTTACAGTAAGATTTCTTGTATCTACATAATCAAGATTATAGGAAATATTATATTTCTGCTCATCTGATAACCTGATACTATTGTTATATCTATCAGACCGAAATGCATCACCTCTCTTTAAAAATCCGGCAGAAGAATTGATATTCAATTCCTGAATTGGAATAAGATTTATTCTTCCTTCCCTGAATCGTTCATCTTGCTGCGTTGATGAACCGGTTGTGTTATAATTCCGGTCAAACTCAACTTCATTAAATCTGTCTGTTGAAGTAAATCTTTTGTTAATAAATCTTTCTTTATAGGAGAAACCGATCTTACCCAGACTTATTGAACCAATATCTACATTTGAAGGTAGAACTTTAAGAAAAATATTGCCGGCATATCCGTAGTTGTCTTTTTCATCCAGATCGGATAGTCTATTTTTATCCCATAAACTTCCTGCGTATTCCAGATCAAGTTGTACATTATCAAAAGGAGTGATTGAAGTAGTCAGGTTTCCCAATTGTTTTAATTGAGGAAGAGGCAAAAAGATAACCGGAAGGTAACCGCCTTTTTTTATTCCGACAAATTCAAACTGACCGAGCGCCTGACGAATATAATCACCATTCCCCTCTCCGACATAGCTGAAAAAAACATTAAAGATTGAGAGTGAATCACCCGGATTGTAGACATAGTAAGTATATAGCTCGTTATTAATCAATGTATCAACTGCCTGATAAATACCTCTCCTTATTCCCAGTGAATCTTCCGGGGCAAGCGTGACTCCGGGCTTTACTGCTTTCAGTGGATCATCACCGGCATTTGAAATGATTTGTTTGTCTTCTTCTGAAAGTGAAAAATCAATTGGTGCATCCTGGTCATCTCCTTCCTGAAGGTACTGAAAAGCAATCTTTAGCTTTTCACTCATCACAATTGTCTGAGCACCGGTTCCAAAAAAGTTCCTGGCATATTTTCGATCCGTATATTCAAAATCAACAGCAATACGACTGGCGTTAGTAATAAGTCTTCTTGGAGTAAAGGTAATTGTTGCATTAGAATATTCAATTATATAATCGTTGTTTTCACCGCGGACCATCTCAATTCCATCTATAAATACTTTCTCTGTACCTGCAAGAACGATGATGTCTCTTTCACCGCTCAAACCTGATAACCTGTAAGGACCTTGCACACCATCTGTACCATTAAAATTATTTGTATTGAATTTACCACGCGAACCCGCTACTGCAACGTAGCCGGAGTGCGGTTCAAAATTTACAGTGCCCATCAACCCCTGAAGTTTGCGATTTATAACTCCAAACTCTCCATTTCTGTTATTCAGATTATAGTCTCCAAAAATCCCGGTTGCATTTGGATGTTTTATCTGTATGAAAACTTTATCAATCTCTTCCAATCTCTCTGTATTCCCTTCAGGTTGTATTGGTGTATTTTGATCTGTAAGCGCTGCTACTATTTCAATATCTTCAGTCAGGTTACCGGATAGCTGCAATCTTAATCCACTGTTCAGAGAAAAGTCTTTTGTGGTTCCAACAGTAAAACCTCTTATTAATGTTCCGCTCTTCTGAATGCCAGGACCAAAAATTGCTTCGGGAGTAAATCCTCCGGGTTCGGTTTGAACAACTTGTACTGTGTCCCCCCGCTTTTCATCAAATTTAACAACAAGCGATCTTTTCCGATATTCTTTCTTCAAACCAATCCTGACTGTTTCATAAGTAATAACTAAAGTATCGAAAATTGAGTACGGGAGTGAATCAGAAAGTGTGAAAGAAGCAGTTGAATACGAGATGTTGTAATCAGTAAATCGATTAAGAACTGAGTTTCGTAATACGATTTTTTCTGAAAGAGGAATTATAGAGACACTGGAAATACTATATAAATTATCAAAGTTGATTGGTATTGTATCGGTAACTGTAAAAGTGTTGTATTTATTCTGTGCATAAACCCCTGACAAAGCAGGAATTATGAAAAGAAAAAGAATGATGCAATAATGGCTTAATTTCAAAAGGGAAACAAGGTTTTTGATATTGAAATGTAAATTTAAGAAGTACTTTTATCAAGTCCATAAAGGATATATGAGAGAGAATTGAGCTAAGGAAAGCATTTAATGTTTGAATTATTGAAGCCTAAAACATAAGTTTAAATGCAACTATAAGAATAACTCGCCAAATATGATTTTTCGTTAACAGGAGAGCGTTGAATCCTGATTTGCACAGATGGGGTAAAACTTAATATAATTCCAAGAGAATAATATTAGGATTAAAAATCTGAAATTAAATAAATAAACAATGCATTTAATAATTAAACTGATTTTTATCGGGATTAGAGGGTTGTGCCCATTTCCTGATAAGTATTAGTTAGGCATTCATTTTTTATCATCAATAAATGTAGGAGAGTTAAAATGAAAAATATATTACTCGCTTCTGTTTTCTTTGTCATCTTTGCAAATATTTGTATTGCACAGAATTTTTTGGATGATGATTTGCATTATTGGGATTTCCCCCTAAATGGTATGATACATGAC
>JBATIA010000649.1:0-2739 GCA_049667415.1 Ignavibacteriaceae bacterium | reverse complement strand
CGAATTAACTCTTATCGTACTCTTCCCTAGTGATAAATATTATATCTTCCAGATCTGAATTTTTAAGTTCTGAATTTATTCCAGGCAAATCTTCAGCTAGTATTTTATCCATTTGATTTCGGTATTCAACAAAAACACCACTGTATAAATTCAAACCTTGTATTTGTGAATCGGTCGGCTTACCAGAGTAGCTGATTATTCCAGAGTATATGTCAGCAACTTTTTCTGCTAATTGAACCTCTCCGGATAAACGATTGGGACTTGTAGCAACAAGTTCTTTATGCATTTTCTCCAGCCGGGTCGATAATTCGGTTATCTGATTCTTCAATTCTTCAGAGGAAATTTTACTTTGTACTTTATTTAGTTTCTCCATCAAATCAGTGGCTTGTCGATCTGTAAAGGAAATATCTTCAAGTAGTGAATATGCTTTGTCGAGCGTTTCATACTGCAGCTTCATATCTTCTGCTGAGTGTCCGGTTGAAGGATCGGTTTCTAAAACAATTTTGCCTTCGTAAACATTTTCACCTTTTTTGATTTTTACTGTGTATTCACCGGGCGGAAAAGTCGGACCAAAAGCTGTCCTGAATGCAAGAGTTGGTGAAGATGCTTTTACTCTTGGCGGTTTTTTTCGTACAGCCCATTCAACATAATTGATTCCTTTGTTCTTTCCTGCGGGAAGTGTTTTGACCAGTTCACCTGAAGAGTTATAAACTTCGACTGACATATCGCCAAATACATGTCTCTTCTGCATATAATAGGTAATGATTGCAGACGAGCTAGGATTGCTTCCCCAAAATTCCTGATCACCTGAAAGACCTGAAGCGAATTTGGGATTAGTAATAGTATACGGTTCAGATGGAAAAATCATTAACTCTGAAGAAAGAACTTGATCCGTGAGTAATCGAAGCGGTGAGATATCATCAATAATTAAAATGCCTCTGCCATGTGTGGCAAGAACCAGATCATTTTCAGTCGGATGAATTACCATTTCATAAATAGGAACTTTCGGAACTTTACCTTCAAATCGCACCCAAGCTTTTCCACCATCAATTGAAATATACAAGCCATACTCAGTTCCGAGGAATAATAAGTTTGGATTGACGAAATCTTCTGTGATTGTTCTTGCGAATGTTTCTATATTTTCTGTTGCAAGTGAAGTCCAGCTTTCACCGAGATCAGTAGTTTTGTAAACGTAAACATTTTTGTCTCCGTTTCTATGACCATCGAAAACAACATAAGCAGTCCTTGCATCGTGATTGCTTGCCTGAACTTTTGCACACCAGGTGCTCTTTGGAAGTCCAGCTATATTTGGAGTAACATCTTTCCAGTTTTTACCATCATCCTGAGTTACCTGTAAGTTTCCATCATCACTTCCTGCCCAGATGATTTTGCTGTCCTTTGGTGATTCACTGATTGTATAAATCGTACAATGATTTTCAGCAGTTGAATTATCGATTGTTAACCCGCCGGATTCTTCCTGCTTTTGTTTTTCTGGATCGTTGGTAGTTAAGTCAGGAGAAATCTTCTCCCACGAATCTCCACGATTTGTTGATCTGTAAAGATATTGTGAACCAACGTACATTGCTCCCTTGTTTGTTGGTGAAAAAGAAATAGGCGTATCCCAATTGAAGCGTAACTTTTCATTGGGATTAACAGTTAAAGGTTTTATTTCTTTAATCTCTCTTGTATTTTTATGAAAACGCATTGTGTTTCCACCCTGATACTGCCAGAATATTATATTCTTATCAGTCGGATCAGGAAGAACATTGTAGCCGTCTCCATATCCGATACTTTTCCAATCTGAGTTAGAGATACCTCCCAATCCTTCAGAAGGACCAAACCAGGAACCGTTATCTTGCAATCCTCCATAAACGTTGTACGGTTTTTCATTATCAACTGCTACATGATAGAATTGTGAAATCGGCAGATTTTGTGCATGAACCCAGGTGCTGGCTTTATCGTAGCTGATGTAGAGGCCGCCATCAGTTCCTAAATACATATTTGAATTATTTTCTGGGTTGATCCATAAAGCATGCATATCACCATGTACATTTCCTCCCTCAACAAATGGAGAGGAAAATGAGAATCCTCCATCATCACTTACAACCATAAAGAATCCAGGTTTGTAAATTCTGTTTGTATCAATTGGGTCCGGAACAATGTATGAAAAGTAAAATGGACGATCCGCAACAAACTGGGAGGTAGTTCTCAATTCCCAGGTATTACCAGCATCTGTTGAACGATAAAGTCCTGTTTTCTTTGATTCAATGAGAGCATATATAATTTTCGGATCAACTGGAGAGAATGCGACAGCAATTCTTCCAAGCTCGCCACGATCTGATGCTACATCTACTTTTTCCCAGTTCTTTCCGGCATCAGTTGTTCTGTATAAACCGCTGCCCGGTCCGCCTGATCGGAAAGTATAAGCTTTCCTCTGGAAGTCCCACATAGCTGCGTAAAATATTTTTGGATTTGATGGATCCATCGCAAGATCAGCGCAGCCTGTTCCATCATTTATAAAGAGAATTTTTTCCCAGGTTTTTCCACCGTCGGTGGTTTTAAATACTCCACGATCTTCATTCGGTGCCCAAACATCACCAAGCGCAGCCACGTAAACTTCATCACTGTTGTCCGGATTGATTATGATCTTTGAAATATGATCTGTCTTATCAAGACCTAGATGTTCCCACTTATCACCGCCGTTTGTAGTTTTGTAAATACCGTTTCCAATACTGATGC
>JBATIA010000648.1:0-5636 GCA_049667415.1 Ignavibacteriaceae bacterium | reverse complement strand
ATTAAAAAATTCGGATAATCTTTTTTCCGTTGTATCGAATAGTCTACCGGTTGTGGATGTGTTATTCAATTGGATTATTCAGTTTTGTTATTGGTCCAAACCACTTTCAGCAAGTAATGTTTATTTAAAGGTAAAAATATGGAAAATGATTGTGAATATAAATGAAGAGATTATTTACATCACATTAGTTGATGATTTCTAAAAGAATTATTTTTAGAATATCAACCGGTAAACTGGACTTAAAACGCATTTTCATAATGATTAACGACCGGATGTTTCAAATCCTCGAAAAGAATGGCAAACACATCAAAACGGCAATCAATTTCCTTTATTTCTCTATCATAGAGGTACAGCTCTGCTATTCTTCTGATTTGTTTCTGCTTGCTTTTTGTGATAGCGTACTCAGGTTCACCAAATTCAAGGTTCTGTCTGGCTTTTACTTCAATGAAAACTGTACAGCCATTGCCTGGATCAATTGCAATTATGTCAATCTCACCGTGCCCGTATCTATAGTTACGTTCAATTATTTCATAACCTTTATCGGCAAGAATTTTTGCTGCAAGTTCCTCTCCTCTTTCTGCCAGTTCTTTTCTGTTGAGATGCATTATTATTTAACTTTTTTTAACATTATAGATTTCAAAGATCTGTTGATCCGATATAATTTTTTTAAGAAAAGTTTTCCTGTGTAGCGGACTTGGACCAAACTGCCTGATAATTTCTCTGTGCTGTCTTGTTGGATATCCTTTGTTTTGCTCCCACAAATAATTTGGAAATTCACGTGCAAGATTTTTCATTAACCTGTCGCGGGTAACTTTTGCTAGAATAGAAGCAGCAGCAATGGAAAAAGATTTTGAATCTCCCTTTACAATTGCTATTACCGGGATATCAGATTGAAATATTCTGTTGCCATCAACGAGAATAATATCAGGCTTAATTGTAAGGTTATCAACAGCCTGCTTCATAGCAAGCATTGTCGCATTAAGAATATTTATTTCATCAATAACTGAAGATTCAACTACAGATACAGAATAACTTAACGCTTTTGATATTATCTTTTTATACAGCTTCTCTCTTTGCTTTTCAGTAAGCAGCTTAGAATCATTTACACCTTTTATTTGATTGCCTTTCTTAAAAATAACAGCAGCAGCCACAACAGGTCCGGCAAGTGGTCCTCGACCGGCTTCATCAACACCAGCAAGATATTTTATCTTTTTACTTAGAAATTTTTTGTCGAATTCTTTCACTAGTAAGCTTTCGGCTTATACGCCTAAAAATATTGCAATAAGTCCAAATACCATACTTAATTTTAAAAGATTACTAATCTTGTTCAAGTTTTTTGAAGCATGATCTTGAAATAAAATTTTCAGACAATATACAAGTATAGGATTCACAAAAATCATTACCACAACAAAGTATTCGATTCTGTAAAGTTGGGTAATGAATGGATATAAGGTATAAAGAATAAGGCAAATAGTAATCAGAGAAATAATAATTTTAGATTTTTGAGAACCATACTTTGCAGGGAAAGTAATCACCTCCGCTTTTGTATCACCTTCAACATCTTCCATATCTTTTACAATTTCCCTTATTAAATTTACTAAGAAAGCAAATGTTGCAGGAATGATTGCTGCAGATGGATTTTGCACTACAACACCACCATAAATAAAAACCAGACCCGTAAGGAAAGCTACTGTGATATTTCCCAGAAGCGGAATTCGTTTAATTTTTTTTGAGTATAATAACAGAAGTAAATTAGAAAAGATAACTATAATAAATGCTGAATAACTTATTATTAAAGAAATACCTATAGAGAGAATTACTAAAACAAAATAAAGTAAATAAGCTGACTTTTCTGTGATTTTTCCTGAAGGCAAGAGACGAAGCGGGCGATTAATTTTATCAATCTCAATGTCATAAATATCATTAATAATATTTCCAGAAGCTGCAGCAAGTGCAGCTGAAAAAGCAGCCAGCAGAAGATTCAGTTCAGAAATCTTACCTGTAAGACAGATCGCTGCAGCAACTAGTACTGAAACGAAGGTAATAATTACATTTACCGGGCGGGTAATTTTTAGAATCGATGTCAGCTTTTCTATCAACGTTTAAAAAAAAATAATTGAAAGATTTGCCGAAACTTACGAAAACAAAAAGATTTAATTAGGAATCTCTAGTTCATAACTAAGTGATTCTCGGTGTTCTTAGTGCCTTAGCGGTAAAACATTTTTCACCACTAAGACACCAAGGTCACTAAGTTGCACTTAGAATGATTAGCCTTGGTCAAAACCGATTTTACGATGAGCTCCATCGCAGAAGGGTTTATTATTTGAAGCACCACAGCGACATAGCGCTACAGAGCCTTCTTTAATTTCTTCTTTTCCGTCAGCTCCCACAAAAACAAATTTTCCTTTAACCAGGTAAGGTCCGCCTTTATTTACCTGAACTGTTGTTTCTGACTTTTGGGTTTGTGCAGGTTGTGCTTTTTGTTCTGACATTTTATTATTCCTTTCATATGATAGAGCCCCTGAGGGACAATTGTCAACTATTTTTATTATTTCTTCTGTAGTCCCGGCTGATACATCAATCCATGGTCTTCGTTTTGGATTAAAGACTGCCAATGATGCTTTCCAGCAATTTGTTGAATGGATACAGACATCAGGTTTCCAAATTACTTTTATTTCTTTGTTAGAATAGGTTTTTTCTGTCATATTCTTCTAAATAACTAATACAACTATTAAACAATCAAAACTCATTAATAATTCCAAAGTGGATTTTCCCTTCGCTGAAAGAATCTCCCTGAGCGAGAGCAAAACTAACTCCTAAAAGACCAATTGCTGTATCTACAGTAATACCTACACCATAACCGAAAATAACATCTTCGTTTTTTGTTATACCTCTGCCTGGGTCAACTTCAAGTAAATAATACCCTGCATCAAAAAAAATAAAAGCATAAGATCTTTGGGTCAACATTAAACGATACTCAAGGTTAGACCATGCAACACGGGAAGCAAGGAACTGCTCTTCCCTGTAACCTCTTACCGTTCTGGTTCCTCCGAAACGCCAGAGGTCACTTTGCTCAAAATAAGGACCGCGAAGTTCTTTTCCGTACACACCAATTGCAACAACATTCCTGAAAAACAACTCATAGAAGGCACTGAACCCTGCCGTGATTCTTTGCAGATTTGGATTTATTTCAAGCCCGGGTGTAATATATTCAACCGGACCATTTATTTTTTTACTGCTGAATGAATAACCGGTTTCGAATAAAAATCCACCAGTAGGAGCCAGAGGATCATCTCTCAAATCAATCTTTAAACTTAAGCCGGTTGTAAGAGTAGAAGAATTATAAACTGTAAATACAGGAACCTGTCTTTCTGTTGGTATAATTTCTTCAGTGGAGATGAATGCCGAAGCAGAAATATCTTCTGTTGCCAGGAATTCGAGTGCACCGCCAATTCTTCTTTGAACATAAGTAGTGTCCTGTATTCGCTGGAAAAGCTCAGCATTTACGTTAAACGGATAACCAAATAACCAGGGTTCCAGGTATTTGAGCTCAAGTTCCTGCGATTCGCGTGTAAGTTTTTGCCATCTTATTGCCGCGGCTCTCCCGGTTCCAAAAATGTTTCTCAAGGTTACATTCACCAAACCAGTTACATAGCCGGATTCGTTATCTTTTGCAGGCGGGACGTATCCAATAATTCCATCAAAGTTGTTCGTATTTCTTTCTTTAACATTAATTTGCAGAACGCCTTTATTCTTTGAGTCAAAATAAAATTGAGGGACCGGGACAGGATCAAAATAACGAAGTTTGTTAAGCCGCCGGGGCAGGTTTTCAACTTTCACCTGCGAGTACTCTTCGCCCGGATCAATTCTTAATTCTCTAATAATAACAAAATCCTTTGTGGAATTATTTCCAGAGATTTCAATTTTATCTATACTGCTTACCTTCCCTTCTTCCAGCCGAAGATACAAATCGGCGGAATGCTCTCCACTGGATGAATCATCATAAAGATGTACAGATACAATATTAAAAGCTGCAAAAGGAAATCCTTTATTCTCAAGCTGTGTTAAAAGATTACTTATGATCAATTCAACTTCTGTGCGATTAAATATCTCGCCCTTAAGATAATTAAATGACGAAATGAAATTTTCTATATCCAGAGAATCTGACGAAGCAAAAAACAAATTTTTTAACCTGGTAGGCTGACCCTCATCGACATTGAGAATAATATTTACTTGTTGAGAGTCGCTTGAGAAAATGATATGAGAGCCTTCAAATGAAAAATTAAAATATCCGTTGTAACTCAATACAGATGAGATTCGTGAAAACGATGAATCGAGGATGCCAGAGAAATAATTTTGCCCTTCATTCAAACCAGCCCATTTTTTTATTTCTTCATCACCGAAGACTTTATTGTCACTAACCTCTACCTTCTCAATTTTTTGTGAAAAAGCTGTAACAGAAAATGTTATCAATAATAAAAAGATATTTCTAAACAGGCTTGTCATCTATTCCTTTTAATCTTTTTCCTATTCCTTCTACTTGAATTTTTTCAGCAAACGAATTTGCATCCTGAATATCAACATCACAAACTTCAACTGATTTTGCATTGCAAGCACCCAAACCTGAAGCCAGGCGAATCTGTTGATCAAAATTTAATTTATTATGCCAGCCAAAAACGATTCCGGCCACAAAAGCATCACCACTTCCGGTTGAATCTACAGGGTTAATTTCAGGAAGAGTTACTTTATAATGAAAGTCAAAATTTGAAGCATAAAACGGTTCACCGGCATTTGTAATGTAGACCTGTTTAATCCCTTTATCATAAAGCATTCCCAGCAATTTAATGTGATCAGCTTTACTATTTAAATCTAAACCCAGGGATTTTTGGATTTCTTCAACATTATTGTGAAGAATTGTCGGCGAAGCATTTAAACATTCTTGAAGATGATTTCCATAAGTATCACATATTGAAATTTTATCTAATTTATTTGCAATCTTTATCCCTTTAGGGAAGATTACATCAGCCTCACTACAGGGTGAACTCCCGGAAAAGACAACAATTTCACAGGTTGCTATTGCCTTTTCCATCTTTAAAATAAAATCTTTTACTTCAGCGGCAGAGACAGAAGTATCAGTACTAAAGAAAGAATAGACTTTATCGGTAGCCTGGTCAACGATTATCGCAGAATCTCTGGTTTCACATTTGATATTAATATCCGAAAAATATATTCCTTCTTTTCGGAGAGCATCACGAATTAATTTTCCATTTACTCTCCCGGTAAAAAGAAATGCCATGTTTGAAATATTAAGCTTGTTTAGTTGTCGGCTTACATTTATTCCTTTACCGCCGGCTTTCAAAGAAACTACTCCATTTCTGTTCACAGAGGAGAGATTAATATTGGGATAATAATAACGTCTTTCGAGAAGTGGATTTATTGTTATGGTTAGTACCATAGACAAAAATTGCTAAATTGTTTTATTGATATATTGTTCTAACATTAATACCACTTCTCAACAGTTTAACAATAAAACAATTAAACATATTCACTTTTATAATAAAATTTCCCCGCTGAATTAATTACAGTTCTTATCTGAAAAATATTAATACCTGAATCTGTATAGATCACCATATAGT
>JBATIA010000647.1:0-4778 GCA_049667415.1 Ignavibacteriaceae bacterium | reverse complement strand
GGAGATGGTGTATATACTTTAACTCTGGTAACAACGTTGTTGGGTAATTATGATGTGAGTGTAATTGCTTCTGATAACGTTCCTAACGGAAACGTAAGGAACAGTCAGTACGTAATCACTACCGAGCATTCGTTTTACATATCACCATACGAGGAGCCAACGGAAATTACTGGTAAGCTGTACATACAGTACGCACTAAATGAGCTGCTAGCTCTTAAGGAACAATATTGTCCTGCTAATAATAATTGCAGCTGGGATAATAACACCAAGCGAAATATTAATAACGCCATCTCTTACCTTACAACAGCGCTCACATACTTTGAGGCTGACGGAAATCACTTGAAAGTAAATAAAGGCTTAAGCTTTTATGATAAAGTAACTTCCGCTGTGAATGATATTTACTCTTACATAAGCAGTCCTGATTTTGGATCAGAAATAGACCTCACTTTAGATTACCTAATAGCCGGATCATACAAATTAACTGTTATTGCTAAGGATGAAGCTGAAGAGCCTGGTGCTTGTGTGGTTTCAAACTGTGAGGAATTGCTACAAAGTGCAAACAGAGAGTTAGGTAAAGCTATAGATGAAAGAAAACAAGATCATTATGTTTATATATTTAACCACCTGACAAATTCCTGGAAGTTTTCTATGAACGCTATGGGTGCAAATTTGAGGAAGCAGAGTGGTGAGGAAGGTAGTGATTTAATCCCAACAGTATATAGCTTGGAACAGAATTATCCGAATCCGTTTAATCCAAGTACGACTTTAAACTATCAGTTACCCGAGAATAACCACGTAAGCTTAAAAGTTTATGATATCCTGGGTAATTTGGTTTCTACTTTGGTTGATGAGGAAATGGAAGCTGGTTATTACAGTGTTAACTGGAACGCAAGCCAGCTTGCAAGTGGTATTTATATATATAGAATTATAAGTGGTACTTATGTGTCAACCAAGAAAATGATATTGATGAAGTAAATTCCTTTAGCCCCCGATTTCGAAACGGGATCGGGGGCTATTTCTTTTTCAACTTAATTCCCCTATTTTCAAAATCAACTTTGCACAATCTCTCGTGCATATTCACTTAGTAAACAATTAACGGAATTTTATTTATGATCAGGGTGTTCCTGTTTTGTGTAATTTCTTTTCTTTTTTTCTCTTCAGATTTCCTCCCACAGAGCAATATTATTTTCAACCATCTCACTATCGAAGATGGTTTATCACAAAGCTCCGTAACCTGTATCCTGCAGGACAAGAAGGGCTTTATGTGGTTCGGAACTCAGGATGGTCTTAACAGATACGATGGCTATAATATTAAGGTATTTAAAAACGATCCGGGCGACTCTACAAGCTTAACAGATAATTTCATTTTTTCAATTTATGAAGATCAATCTGGTTCGCTCTATATTAAGACTCAGAGCGGGACATTTCATCGGTACAATCCAAGATTAGAATCATTTAAAATTGTTATTAAAGATAGTGTTGACCTAGAAAGAGCCCGGGTTAATAGCGTTAGTGCGCTTCTCCAAGAATCTTCTGGAATTAGATGGACTGGTGGTCTAAGCAAGGAAACAGGATTGGTACGCTTTGATACAAAGACGGGCAAGAGCACAACATTCAAACACAATCCTTCCGATCCATCGAGTCTTAGTAATGACAAAGTTTATTCGGTATTCAGAGATCGTTCGGGAAATTTATGGGTAGGAACATTTAACGGTCTTGATAGATTTGACGAGCGGACAGGAAAATTTATTCATTACAGAAATAATCCCGGCGATCCAAACAGTCTGCCTGATAATTGGGTTTGGCCAATTTATGAGGATTCCCATGGATATCTATGGGTTGGAACAGTTCGGGGTGGTTTGTCCAGGTTTAACAAGGATTCAAATACTTTTGTCAATTATAAAAACGATCCAAATAACCCAACAAGCATAAATGATAATTTTATCTTTTCTATTTATGAAGACCGCGCCGGAGTAATATGGATAGGCACAAACCTTGGAGGCATTAATTACATCAATCCTTCAACACAGTCATTTGAACATTATAAATATGATCCCGGCAACAAAAATAGTCTGAGTGATGATATCGTGCTTTCAATGATCGTTGATAAAGAAGGATATTATTGGATTGGAACAAGAACCGGGGGGTTAAACAAATTTGATTATAATAAAAAGAAATTTACTTTCTATAATAACAATCCATCCAACACTAATAGCATCATAAGTAATTCCATTCAATCTTTATTGGAAGACAGAGCCGGGAATATCTGGATTGGAACTTACAGCAGCGGTTTAAATGTACTAAACCCACAAACCGGTACTTTCACTCACTACACTCATAATCCATCCAATCCGAATTCCTTAAGCGACAATAGGGTTTACTCTCTTGTTGAAGACAAACCTGGTAATATTTGGATCGGAACCTACGGCGGCGGATTAAATAAACTTGATAGAGCAACAGGTAAATTTTTAAGATATCAGTTTAAAGAAAATGATCCTGCTTCAATTAGTTCAAACGCAACCTGGTCGCTTGCATTAGATGATGAGGGTAATTTATGGGTAGGAACATTCGGCGGCGGAGTGAATGTGCTGAATCTGAATGATCAAAAGTTCACATATTATAAAAACAATCCCGCTGACTCTACGAGCATTGCCGATGACAATATTATAAGAATATATAAGGATCGCAAAGGAAACATGTGGTTTGGCACAACCAAGGGATTAAGCAAATATTCGAAAGAAAATAAAACTTTTAAAAATTATGACGAGAAAGATGGTCTGGCAAATAATTTTATTTACGGAATTGAAGAAGACGATAAGGGTAATCTTTGGTTGAGTACAAACAATGGATTATCAAAATTTAATCCGCAGTATGAAATATTCAAGAACTATTATTTTGAAGATGGCTTGCAGGGAAACGAGTTTAACCAGAATGCCTATGCTCGCGATCCAATTACCGGTCGATTATTGTTCGGGGGTCCAAATGGATTTAACATTTTTCATCCGGATAGTTTAAAAGAAAATTTATTCAAGCCTCCAATTGTTTTAACAAGTTATTTAAGATATAATACTGATGACGAAGAAGGAAAGCCCATTGTTGAAAAAGGAATTTCTGAGCGCGATAGTATCTCATTAACATATAAAGATAATATAGTCACACTTGAATTTGCTGCTTTGAGTTATTACAATAATAATGAGAACCAATACAGGTATAAACTAGAGGGCTTTAATGAAAACTGGATTCAGCTTGGAAATAATCATTCGGTAACTTTCACAAACTTATCTTCAGGCGAGTATAATCTCCGTGTGATTGGTTCGAATAATAATGGCGTATGGAATGAAGAAGGAAGAACTTTGTTTATTGAAGTTACCCCGCCCTGGTGGAGAACAAACCTAGCTTATGCGATTTATGTAATTACTTTCTTAAGCCTTTTATATGGAATGCGAAGATTTGAAATTAACCGGCGCGAACAAAAAACAAAACTTAAAGAAAATGAATTACGGCTAAAAGCAACCGAAGCAGAGAAACGTGCAATACAAATTGAAAATGACCGTAAAACCAAAGAACTTGAAGAAGCCCGACAGCTTCAGCTTTCAATGCTTCCAAAAGAACTACCCGTTCTTCCAAATCTTGAGATTGCCGCATTTATGAGAACTGCTACTGAGGTTGGCGGAGACTATTATGATTTTATTGTAGAGGAGAATGGTGTACTTAATGTGGCTTTCGGTGATGCAACCGGACACGGTTTACAGGCAGGCACAATGGTAACCTTGATGAAGGGATTTTTTACTTCCGACTCATCAAAACTGGGATTAAAAGATTTTATGTCTCACTGCACACGGGTTATTAAAGATATCAAGCTTGGCAGAATTTTGATGTCGTTCAGTTATTTAAAGATTGACAAAAATAAGCTGGAGATTACCAGTGCCGGGATGCCGCCTGTATTTTATCATCATAAGGAAACTAACCAGGTAGAAGAAATTATCATCAAGGGAATGCCTTTGGGTGCAATGAGAAACGCTTCATATAATACTGTTGAAATGGAATTAAATAGCGGCGATACAATTTTATTGCTAACCGACGGATTGCCCGAACAAATGAACCCTGCTGAAGAAATGTTTGATTACTCTCGGGTTAAAAAACATTTTAATGATATTATCGAAAACTCTCCAAATACAATTATTGAAAAACTGGTCGAGGCGGGCGATAGCTGGATGAATGGCAGAGTTCAGGATGACGATATAACTTTTGTTGTAATTAAAGTAAAATAATTTTAAATCATTAAAAAGAATAATTATGAAAGCAAAATCAATTAAAGGAAAATCGCCAGAAGAAATTCAATTAGCGTTAACAGAAAGTCTGGCAGATGGATTTAAACCAACACTGGCTATCGTTTTTATTTCCATCAAACAGGATAGAGAGTCGGTTTGCGAAATATTAAGAAAAAATAATATCGATATTCTGGGAGCTACCTCATCCGGAGAATTTATTGACGGATATCAAAGCGAGGGCGAAATTGCTCTATTACTATTAGAGTTACTCAAAGATTCCTACTCAATTATATTTGAGGAAATTGGAACCAGAGGTATTAAAGAAGCTGCTTCTCAGTTAGCTCAATCTGCACTGCAAATATTTCAAAATCCTTCAATGGTAATTTGTAGTACAGGCATGAATAGCAAAGGGGAATACTTTGACGGGGAAACCCTGGTACATAGCATTGAAAAAGCCATTGGTCCGGACCGAATATTTTTTGGTGGCATGGCCGGAGATGATGGGAC
>JBATIA010000646.1:0-10687 GCA_049667415.1 Ignavibacteriaceae bacterium | reverse complement strand
TCCTGCTCGATAAATAAAACTTTATCTATTTTATGTAAGGCAGATTGTTTTTCATACAGAAGCCTGTCTTGCTCTTCGACGTCTTTTTCCTTTTCATTTAAGATTTTCTCCAAATGGATTTTCTGTTTATACAGCTCGCTTATGTATGTACTATAGTACTTTAATACACTTGTGAACCTCTTGGCTGACATTCCGCTGCCCTGCTCAATGTCATTTTTAAGCTGTGCAAGGACAGTAGTTGTTTCCCTCAATTCTTTAAGATATCCCTCCAGCTCTTTCTTTTCGTTCGTTTTTTCAATTAAATAGTCATCAGTTTCATTTTTTATAAACTTTGTGTCTTGATATTCTTTACTTAATACTTTGAATTCATCTCCAAGGATATTCAGACCGTAATCCAGATCTGTTAACTCTGCGGTTGCTATTTCTATAGATTCATTTAGTTCAGAAAGCTGCTTTGTTTTGATCTCTATTTCTTCAAGCAGTTGTTTATTCTTATCTGAGACTTCATTTAGTAAAGAAGTTTTAGTCTTATAATCATTTGTTAAAGATTCTAACTGAGATTTCTTAATTGAGATACTATTATCAAGCTCTAAGATGATTTCCTTCTTTGCCATCTCTTCCCGTGAAAGCCGCCCTATTAATTCGCTGGTTCCGCTTTCTTCTTCTGCTACATTTTGTTTTAAATCTTTCGCTTTATCCTGCAAATAAACATTTTTCTCTTCAATCTTCTGCTCAATTTCTTCCAGCTTTTTTCTTTGATCGTTAATTTTGATTATCAAATTTGCTTCTTCATCGGACAACGTAATTATTCTTAGCTTGGTTTCTTCGGAGATCTTTTTATCTTCATCATTTAATCCGCTTGTTCTTGAATTAAGGTTTTCCTGTTGTTCCTCAAAAATTGCATTATGGCTTTCTATAAGTATACTAAGCTCTTCTTTTCTCTTTTCGATTTCAGTTTGAAGTGTTTGCTCTACATCTTTCACTTCCTGAATATTTTTAAATGTCTCTTTATATTTCTTTTCTAATTCAATGGTTTCATTTTTAATCTTATCTTTTCTTTTTTCAGAAGCTTCTATCTCTTTATAGAGATTGAGTTTTACACTGGATAACTGATCGACTTTGTCATCGTGTGAGATATTTCCAGAATCGTGAAGTGCATTATTTAAGGTAAGAAGCTGATTTTGCTCAGCTAGTTTTAGTTCACGGAGCTGTTTAATTTCATATGAAATTTTTTGAATTTCATTGTTAATCTTAGTCTTTTCGTTTTCAAGTACTTCTACAGTTTGAGCGGTTTGATCTTTTCTTAGGGTAATATCACCATATTCAATCCTGGCTTTTTTTATTAGTTCATCAAATCGTTTTAATTGTGTTTCTTTCGCGGTGAAGCTTTGAATGAGTTTTTTTAGCTCCTCATTTTCAGACTCAAGTTCTTTAATCCTTTTGGAATTCAAAATCATTATTTAAATCCCATCCGCATTAATTTTGGACAGTTCGTTTGGATGAAAGTCAATTTTTTGCGGTAATTATACTTGAACATTTTGCGGGATGAATATTATATACTGAAACAAGTTATTGCCCTCATTAAAAATTATATATTAATTTCATTAGAATCAATATTGTAAAGGCTTGGGTTCCAAATAACGATGCAAATATAATTATAATTATATCAACAAACATTGTAAGGATTGTTTGGAAATATCCCCCGATGGGTTAGAGTTTACCTTCTTTGTAGAGTTTTCTCAGTCTGATTTTTTGAAGCTGACGCTCTATTATTAAATCGGCAAGTGAATCAGGCAGGAAATCTCTGTTTTCCCCGGAAAAGAGTTCACTTAGTTTTTTTTCATTAATATCTATCCTGTAAAGAATATTAACTAACGTATCAAACTTTTCATCAAGTAAAAGCTTTAATTTCCCGGCAAGATATTTTCGAAAATCCTCTAGTGAGACAAGATCTGCGGAAGGAATAAGTGAATTTCCATCGTCAATTAAAAAATCTTTTTCGACAAATTTTTCTATTTCGTTTAATTGTTTTTTTTCATCTTCCATTGATCTTCAGAGAATTTTATGATTTTGTTCTTTCCAAACTTCTACCGTGTAGATTTGCCACTATTTTATATGCACCGTATGCAACAAACGGTGCTATAAAAACATCAATTGAGTAATGAACATGCTGTAATAAAACAGCCATGCCTACGATAAAAACGGATACTAAAAATATCATTTTCAATTTTCTATTTTCAGCAAGAAGAAACAAGAGAAACAAAGTTCCGGTGTGTCCTGAAAAAAATAAATCTTTGGTCAGGACATCTCCTTTTCCAAAAAGCTGAACAAAAGGATCATCCAGCATCAACAATGTTGCAGGGGCTTCTAGAGGAGTGAGATACATTGCGAATATTCTGAATATCACCATTAAACCATAAGCCTGCAATGCAATCATCAATTGATAAGGATTTTTTTGAACAGTAATAAGAAATAGAAAGAGTGATAAATATATTAATGTAAAAGTTAGCCAGGTTAGATTAATCGGATTAAATGTGTTGAGCAACGGATCGTTTAAAACCACACCTTCTCTTTGTTCAATAAAAAGAATAAACTGTGAGAATGACAGCATCAATGGAACAAGCACTAAAAGAGTAATAATAAATTCAGTTCTGCTCTTCTTGTTTTGAAAAAATGTTTTCCAGTTCATTTTTCTGTAGCAGCAGAGTGTGAGTGTGTTAATTAAACTTGCTTAAAAAGTACGGAAGCATCTGTCGCCAGGTTGGCCAGTCATGTTTAATATCATAACCCCACAAATCCAGCCAGTGGTTAACACCTTTTGAATGTAAAATGTTTGATAATCTTCTCGATGCATTAGGATCTTCATAATCCCCCTGACCCGAAGCTAAAATAATTTTTCCCTTACGTATTTTTTCAAGCATATATTCATCGTTCCAGTTTTGTAAATACTCAACAGGAGAATTGAAGTAGACATTCTCATCAAAGTAGCCTTTAGAGTAATACTTTAAATCGTAGGTGCCACTCATTGCAATTGTGCCTGAAAAAATATCGGGTCTTCTTAAAAAATTATTAATTGCATGCAAAGCACCAAGGGATGCACCTGTAGTTATGATTGGTACTAATCCTTTTGAATGATTGTGAATAAAAGGAACGACTTCTTCAACAACGTATCTGTTGTATTGCTGATGACGGATAGCTTTATCAGCCGGGTGCATACCATTGTTCAGCCAGCTTTCATTGTTAATGCTGTTTATAGAGAAAGCTTTTATTATTCCTTCTGCAAGAAACCAGCCGATGCTGTCAATCAATTTAAATCTTTCATATTCTAAAAAATCTGCTCCCGCGGTAGGAAACATAAGTAATGCAAAACCATAATGTCCGTAAACAACTATGTCCATTTCTTTATTAAGATTTGGACTATACCAGCGATGTATTTCTCTGCTCAAGGATTCTCCTTTATTTGGTAAAAGTAGTTCGGATTGACTAATTGAAAAGTAAGTATTTTTTATTCTTTAAGAAATATTCTGCCCATCCTTATCTTTAATTTTATTCAGGTCAAGCACTAATCCCGAATATTTCTTCTCAACTTTAAACCCAAATTTGTAAAAATATTCCGGCCGGAAGAAACCGGTGGTAACGTAACTGGTATGCTCACTTTTTAATCTTTTCAAAAATTCGTTCATAATACTTTCGCTTATTCCTTTTCGTCTGTAGCGGTTGGACACTACGATTTTTTCCATGTGAGCTGTTTGCTCATCGGTTCTTTCGTAAAACAATCCGCCTATAATAAAGCCTCTTTCAGAAAGGGCAACAAGAAATCTATGTTCCGGACGGAAGTTAACAACAAGGTTTGATTCAAGGAAGAGTGCATGCAGCCTCGAAATTTCTTTAGGTGAAATAGGATTCCTGATTATGAATGGATTACCATCTTCATCATTGAGTTGAACAACGAGGTTTGAGGCGTCCACATCAAAACTTTCTGCCCGTAATAGTGCAGCAGTATCTTTTGGTTTCAGATGCGGATAGCTTAACCTGGTTAAAAAGAATTTATCTGCTTCCGAAAGATCTGGCAATGAGTGAAGTTCTGAATAAGCTTTCTGGCTGTCATCGGTGCTTAACTCACCGGTACGCTGCTGCAGTGCAATATTGTTAAGTGCCTTTTTAAGTTCTGCAGATGAATTTTTAAAAGCAGTATTTAGGAAGAAAAATGTACGAGTATGCCGGTATTCCTTTTCAAGTTCAAAAAGCTGGTAAGTTTCATACATTTCATACAACGTTTCAGCTTGCGCAGTTTGAGCAGCATCAGGATTAACTTTAGTCCACCTGTTAAATCTTTTTATTGCAAAAAAGAGTGACCTGGGAATAAATCCATCACTTCTCACACTCTTAATAAATTCTTCTGCTCTAAATAATATTTTTTTTCTATCTGTAATAGAGTTATCTGTTTTAATTTCTTTAATTAAATTCTGAACTATTTCTATTGATCTTTCTTCACCTACGATTTCAGTGGCACCCGAGAAGATATAATTCCAGATAGATTTTTTATCAAGAAAAGTGTACTGCTCAAGAGTGGATTTTACGAAGAGATTAAAAAAGGTAATAAAGAAATCTTTTGGTGAATGTGAGTTTACCCTTTTTGAAACAGAATAGAGCAGTGTACCCGTCTGATAATCGTGAGTTGGTACCGTCACGTTCTCAGGCATAGGATTATCAAGCTGTATTTTATAATTGGTGATAGTCCAAAAATTCATATAAGCTGCCGAAGCATTCCACACAAAATGCGGCCATAGTTCAAATAATCTTTGCTGAATTTCAGCTTCTTTTCGTTTGCTTTCTCTTTCTAAATATTTTGCAATGCTGTCTCTCGGAACAAAGGCTTCTGTCCAAACCTCATATTCTTCCCAATACCCACCGAAGTGGGGGAGTAAACGTTCTCCCCTCGTATTGGTGCCCGCCAGGATGAGCCATTTGATTTCTTCTTTCACTTTTGCAGGCGGGAAATTTTTGTTGAGATGTAAAGTTAAATCAAATGCACCCCGGTATCTCGTTTGAATAGTTATTCTGTAAATTGATTTATCGGTTCTCGAATCAAGTATGCTTATCCATATTCCGCCGGGTAATAAATCGTCAAGTCTTATTTGCACCCCGTTAGAGAACATAAATACTGCTTCTCTTAATAGCGCAGTTTTTATTATTGCATTTTTTATTCTTATCCGGTCGACAGCATCAATTCCTTCTTCGAAAGTTAAAACATCTTCCCATTCATACTCATCTCCTGTTTCCACATCCACTGCTAATTGCTGATTTGAGCCAAGCCATTCCCTGAAACCAGCTTGAAGTGATTCAAGACTTGATTCAGCAATCTTTCTTATATCATCAATTACTGAAAGAGCAGCATAGCGCATTAAAAATCTTCTTACTCTTCTGAAAAGCTGAGGATGTGTTACACCGTAAGCAGTAACTAATGCAAAAAGATTCGGAATCGTAGTATTTTGTATTGAAACCTGATCGCCAAGCGTATTCGTTTTGGTGGTTAAATATTTTTCAAGGAACTCCAGTTTTTTCTCACCCTTTGAACTTACTGCAATTTCCCGAACCAGTTCAGTATTAAGCAGATTCTGGTTATTACTAACGAACAAATTAAAAAGTTCAGCGAATTTATTTTCGTCAGCTCTTTTTATTATGAGTAGGAATTGTTTTCTTATCACATTATCATTTAAAGATAATCCTGGTCGGGAAAGAAGGCTGAAAACAAGTTTGAAATAATTATTCTTTGGATCATCCAGTATTTCATTAAAATATGATAGTGACCTTTCTGCATAATCAGGTTCTTCGGATATTAGAAGGAGGAAAGCGAGGTGAATTGCCCCGAGAGAAAACTCAGAAGCAGAAAACATTTTTTGAAATTGATTGAGTTCTCGCTCTTGTAGCTTAATTGGTTCTGCAATAGAATGAAATTGCATCTGTTTCGATTCTTTAATTTGTCTGTACCACTGAATAATTGATTTGCCCGTGAATTCGGTAAACTCATAATTCCCAATCCACAATAATGGATCAATTAGTAAAGATTGTAAATCAATGAAGCGAGATGTGATGAGGTAATTGAAATTACCAATTAGGAAAACATTTTCTTCTTTGGTCTTATTAAGAGGAAGTGAAAGTTTAAGCTTTGGAATAGCTATGCTACTTTCGTTTGAAATAATGTCCCTGCTCAAACATCCTTTCTCTCTTAAAAACCAGTTGGGAATTCTTACCTCCGTACCTCCGACATATACACTTGTATCATTTCTCACGTACATCGAATCAATTAGTTCTTCGAAATTTTTCTCAATGACTTTTCTCTTAAAAGTTCCCTTCGGAGTAAGCTCTCCTTGCTTATCTGAGAAAGCCCTATCAATTAACCGGAAGTCGAGTATTCGTTCGAAAGGTGCAAGAAATTTATTAACTGTTACAATGAGAGAAGAAAAATATTCCTGCTTTTGCATTTCATCCATTTCATGAATAGGGGAAGCTATATCATCATAGTTAGGATAAATTAAAACTGTGTTAAATGCCCGGTGATCGCCGACGAGGAAAACCTGCTTGATATTTTCAAAATCCCGAAAGAGATTTTCAATTTTTTGTGGGGCTATAGTTTCCCCTTTAATGTTTTTATAGATTTCCTTTTTCCGGTCAATGATTTGAATGAATCCTTCTTTATCCATCTTCATAATATCGCCGGTTGGTAGCCAGCCATCTTTAGTAAACGTTTCCGAGTTTTCTATTTTGTAGTAGCCAAGCATTACGTAAGGACCTTTAACCAGAATTTCACCATCTTCCCCGAGTTTTATTTCAATACCAGGCAAAGCTTTGCCGAGTGAGTTTGGTCGATATCTTCCCCATGGAGTCATTGTAATTCCACCGGTGGCTTCAGTCATCCCGAAACCGCTCATCAACTCCACTCCATATTTCTGGAAGAATTGGAAAATATCCGGCGGCAAATAACCGGCAGCCGACAGTCCCCATTTTAATTTACCACCGGTAGCTTTGTCTATCTCACTTTTTATTTTCTCATCTTCGTCAACTTCAATATCTACTTTACTTGTGATGTATTCGTAAAGCTGCATCCATTTTTTGGGAATGCTTATGAACACTGTTGGTTTAACAATCTGCATATTTGAAATCATTGCCTCAACAGAAGGATTTTCAAGGAAGCAATATTCCGCTGCCCAAAAAACACAACCCGTCATTTCAAGGTATCTTCCGAAAGTATGATAAAGCGGAAGGAAAGAAATGAATCTGTCCTCATCTCCAATTTCAGGAATAGCCATTGCACGGCAGAATCTTTTGTAAACTATATTCATCTGCGAAAACATTATTCCTTTTGGTTCGCCGGTCGTACCGGAAGTATACATTATCGTTGCAAGGGCGTTTATATCAATATCGTACTCGTTTGTATGTCCTTTTGTGTTTCGTAAAAACTCAGAAAAATTAATTACCCAATCTTCGCTCGAAGTTCCCTCGAGAAGAACAACTTTCTTCAATTCTGGCAGCTCATTTTTTATGGACTTAATTTTTGAAAGCTGTTTTTCATCGTGTGCGATAAGCAGAGATGCATTGCTCTGCTGCATTATAAGCTTAATGTGCCCGGTAACTGAATTTCCGGGAATCATCATATTAATAATTCCGCCAGTCATACACGCAAGATCGAGAAGAGCCATATCGAGGCAATTATCTAACAGGAATGCAATTTTACTTTGCCCCGGTGTAGTCCGCTCTTCATTTTGTATTAATGAATATAAAGCCTGCTGATAATTATTTATAATACTTGCCGACTTTTCCCAACTATACTCCGTAACCGTATTTCCATTAATTACTTTGAAAAGAGTTTTGTCTTTATAATCTCTTAATCTCTGGTTGAATAAAATTCTTGTATTGTAGTTACTCTTAAGAATCAATTCGTGAATTAGCGGCTCCCATCCTGAACGGGCGTAGCCTGAGGCGAAGCCCTTTTTCTCTCCCGTCAAGCCTTCAGCTTGCCGAGGAAAGTCATAGATTCTTCTCAACAGGGAAGGGAAGCGGAAAAGATTTAAATATTCGTGAGTAAGAGTTTCTAATTTCTGACCCTCTGTTAGTTGCTTATTCAGGAAAGTGCCGAAAGAAAAATAAACTTCTTTATCAACTTCATCCATAAACTGTTTTGCAAACGAAGGCTGTGCAGCGGCAATGAAAATTTTCAGCAAAGCTTCTCCCTCTTCTTTTGACAAGCTTCTTTTTTCCAGGGGAATTTGCTTAAGAGTTTCGGCGAAGCTGTTGAGCTGTTCGCTTACGTCCTTCTTGCCGAATGAAGTTAAACCGGAAATAAACTTTTCGGTAATTGATAATATGTTTTCCAGAATGTCTTTCCCGTCCACGTTTCCCTTTGAAATTAATTGTATGAAATGATGGTGTTAAGATATGAATTTGCGGGGAATACTTTTGAAATGATTTTAAAGTTGCACCATTTCGATAAAGGGAATAATGTTTTTACCTGATAGTAAAAATTTCTGCTTGTCGTGGAAATAATTTCTTCATTTTTTTTTTTTTTTGAGTTGATTTTTTGGTGAAAACGCAGTTGGTTTAGTAGTATGATTTTTGCTATTTAAATATTGGCAATCCTCCTATAGTAAGATTAAATTAGAGCTAAATAACTATTGGCTTTTTAATACGGGAGCAAAAATGAAGAGGGTAATCGTTGGTTTTCTGGTAATTAGTTTTGGGCTGTTTCTTAAATCCTGCAACTCTGTCGAGCCGCCGCCTGATGGGCAAGCATTAACATTAAAATTAGAAGACGTAAGCTGCACTGAAGCGTGGATAACTTTAACAACCACCAACCTCCAACTACCAGCAACATTAACACTAAGACAAATTAACCCAACTGGTGATACGGTATCTCAAATATTAAATCTTAATACTCAGGACTCTTTGCTTTACATTGACTCTCTACTCCCAAACAAGAGCTACCAGCATCAAGTATCCAGTATCGAGTATCCAGCAACCAGTAACGAGATAAGAGTAACCACAATGGACACAACAAGCCATGCTTTTACCTGGCAAACATTTGTCTTTGGTGAACAGATTGGAAGTGTACTTTTCGATGTAGCTGTTATTGATGAAAACAACATATGGGCAGTTGGAGCAATTTATATGACTGATTCGGTTGGGCAAGCTATTGGGTACAATGCTGTTCACTGGGATGGACAAAATTGGGAATTAAAAAGAATATTATATGCAGGCAATATTTGGAGCATTAAATCAGTTTTTGCTATTAATGAAAATGATATTTGGTTTTCTGCATATGTGAGATATTATAATGGAAACTTTATCGAGCTACCTATTCCGGGAATTTTAATGGGGTGGGAGGTAAACAAAATCTGGGGTAACAGCAGTAATGATTTCTATGTGGTAGGGACTAACGGTAACATTGTACAATACGACGGTAGCAATTGGAGAAAGATATACAATAATACAGATGTTAATTTACAGGATATCAATGGTACATCTGATGGAAATGAAGTCTGGACTTGTGGTTGGAGTAATCAAAGTGGGCGGGTTTCTTTATTAAAAATAATGGGTAGCAGTGTTGAATCTATCTGGGATAGCCAAACTAATACTACCCTGAATACGTACAGGGGAACCCTGCTGAACAGTTTATGGGCTAATGGAAATGGGGAATTTGTGCTGGTTGGTGGACAAGTTTTAAGACATTCACTTATAGATAAAAAGATTGTAAGACGGGAGTGGGTGCCGTATTTGAATGGAAGCAAAGTTCTGGAACTGGGAAATTATGCGTACAGAATCAAAGGAAGTAATAAGAATAATATTGTCGCAGCGGGTGACGCGGCTATGATCTGGCATTATAACGGTTCGAGCTGGTATAAATTTGAAGAAGTTTATAACCAGGAAGACAGGCTATATGGATTGGTTGTTACAGATAATTTAATTGTTGCCGTGGGGAAAAGATATTCCGGATTAATCAGCGGTGCCCTAATATTGGTTGGGAGGAGGTGAACAAAATAAAGAAAACATATTAAAAGAGTAACGGTGCAGGAACACCGTTACTCGTAACACAAACAAATGGCCAAAGGATCTCTCACACGGGTGAGAAGCGCCTTTTTTGTTTGCAACACAATATTAAAAAAATATTAATTAGAAAGAAAGGAAATTGCAATGAAAATTTTTAGCCTTATTAGTCTGTACTTATTAATGGGAGTATTTACAGCTACTTTTGCACAGGAATGCGTTGTTATAACCTCGCCGGGTTTTCCTGAAATACCTGATTCATCTTACGGTGACTCTAATATATTAGGTGATTTTTCACCAACCCAAATCAAAACTGTATTTGTTGCAGCACATATTGTTCGTTCGAACTCTGGGGCAGGTGGTATCTCAACTGCTGATTTGAATCTAGCAATTGCACAGCTTAATTCAGCTTATTCAGATGCTATGATTGAATTCGTACATGACCACACTGATTATATCGATAACGATAATTATACAACACTTTCAAGCAGTAACTTCCCGGAGCTAGCTCAAATCAATGTGGTAGCAAACAAATTAAACATTTACTTTTGTCCACAAGGTTCGGGCATAAATGGCATTGCATATGTACCGGGTAATAAATGTGCCGTAACCAATGCCGCAGCTATAAATGGAAGTACTCTTGCAC
>JBATIA010000645.1:0-7009 GCA_049667415.1 Ignavibacteriaceae bacterium | reverse complement strand
ATACATGTTTGATCCTTCGAAACCAGATCAAGGAGGAATGAAAATGAAAAATCCTATAATCGAGTCTTTACAAAAAATGGACAAACCGGATTTTGACAAAGTAACAGAAGATCTCTATTCAAAAATAGGAATGAAAAGAGCTGGGACGGAGAAATTTATGGATAAAGACTGCATAGCATTCAAAGGAGATAATGGAAAAATATTGACCTGGAATGGTATTTTAATGTTAATGGATATGACCTACAGCGGGATAAACACAAAACAGGAAGTCACATCGATAAAAATAAATGTACCTGTTGATGCAAAATATTTTGAAATCCCAAAGGATATAAAATTTAATGAGATGCCAGGGTTTGGAATGTAATACTGTAAAAATATTAAAAGATAATTAGAGAATATTTTGGATTAGTTGTAATTCAATTTGAAAAGAAGTTAGCAAAAAAATATTAGAAGGATATTTAAAATGATTAATAAAAAATTAATTCTTAGTTTATTAACAATTCCTCTTTTGTTAATGATTTCCTGTTCTAAGGATGAACCAACCGCTCCATCTTCATCTAATAAGATAACGGTATTAACTCCAAATGGTGGAGAGAGCTGGTTGGCAGGGACAACGAATACAATAACGTGGACAAGTAATATAAGTGACGATGTAAAAATAGAGCTATATAAGGGCGGGAGTATCTTGTATACAATTGCGAACTCAACATCGAATGTGGGGAATTATTTATGGACAATTCCGGATACACTTCATTCTGGAAATGATTTCAAGGTGAAGATTACGAGTGTTCTGGACAATAACATAACTGATTATTCGGATTCTGGCTTCGTGGCACTAGGTTTGGTTCTTTCCAATGAATATTCGGGTTTTTTGCAACTAAGATTTACAAATACATATCCGGCATTTGATGAAACTACTCAAGTTGATGTTGACATAAACAAATATGGCGAGGTAACTTTTGGAACCGGAACTTTATCTTACAGCGGAGATGACAACAACGGACAATCAAGAATAGTAAGAAATGGAACAATTCAACTCAATCCGACAGGGTATTACTTTGATAATGGTGGCGCTGACTTTATAGGTGTTGATGAAAACGCCACAATTAATGAAAATATGATTGTCTATTACTGGGATGGAATACAGTGGGTAGAAGCTTTAAATGAGAATATTACTAATACCTGGCATGGAGGGTATGCTTTTTCAATTGATGATGCAGTAATAAACGGTTCAATTATTCAAGTAATAACCGCACAAGGAAGTGCTTCCTGGGGATTATATCTGGTTGTAATCCCTTAGAAAAAATGAATCAGAAAACAATTCAATTTATGATAGAGTAGTTTCATTAATCTACTCTATCAAACTTTTTATAGAATATAGACTGATGAGAATATTTGAAGAAATTGTTAGTTAATAGTGGGAGGTTATCGTGAAAAAATATTTTTTTGTTGCTGTTGTACTTTTTTCTACAATCTTATCTCCGCAGAGCTTAAGTCCAACCAATGAAAATCAAAATACCTCAATTGTTGGAATCGAAGCATTTGTAGGTGATTGGGTAGGCTCTGGCTGGGGCTGGGAAATAAGATTTAAACAAACTTCGGGTGATTTTATTAAACAGTTGGCCGGATCGAAAGCTAAGGATATACCTTTTGAAGGCGAAAAACACATAATGACGTTGATGGTGACCCACGTAACACAATTTTATTTTTCTGTTGATGAATCCGGTCAGGTTACCGGAAAGGGTTCAATAACCTATGGACTAATTCCCAATCTCTGTGGTCTTTCTGCACTTACAAAACAGGTAAACGAAGCAGTTAATATGATGTCCTTGGTTCCAACAATTTTTCGCTGGGGTGCGCAGATCAGTACAAACACAATTAAGGCGTTTAACAGGGAATGGTATCAGCAGGAAAATAAATTAGCCACCTCGCTAAGTGAATTTTCCAAAATTACAAAATCAATGGCTAATGTTAAAACTGGAGCCCGGACACCCAGGGAACTTGAATTGTCTTTAATGCAATGGTATAAAGATGCTAAAGCATCAGATGATGTAGTTAATCTTGCTTCAACAATATTATTTACTCGATGTGGAACCGGTTCATATAATTTTGGAAGCGGTGTTGATTGTTCAGTTCTGGGAGGAGATATGGCAATATCGCAAACGGTTCCTTCGCTTGGAAAAGAACTTGGTGAAAAAGCACTTCGGATAATCTTAAAAAATATTGCCAATGAAGTTAAAAAGAAACTGGTGGCGCTAGATTTAAATTCTCAAATGAATGAGCAGCTATGTTTGTGTGGTGCAGGAGTCTCTTCGGCTGCAGGTACTCGTGTTGGTCCAGCAACTCTGCAGCAGCTCATATTAGAGTTCGGGCCTGATATTGCAAAAGCTGCTTTTTTCGAAGCTGCGGTCGGAAGTCCGCCTGTTGGTTTGCTTCTTTCAATTCCGGGTGTAACTCAGGTACAATATTATTATAAAGGATTAAAGAATGGTCCTGAAATACGAAGCTTTGATTTAACAGGTAATTTAACAGTAAGTGGAGGTAAACCTGAACTTAAACTTGAATTGGATGGTGATGTTTATGATGGAGATAAAAATTTAGCAATAGAATATATGGTTAACTATAAAAAGGAGAACCCTACTTTTCCCACCTGGTCACCATTCTTGAAAGATGCAGGGAAGATACATGAATTCGGTAAAGAAATTGTTCGGGAAAGAAAAACAGTAATCAGAAAAGAAGAATACATTGACAAAGTTACCGGCGAAAAAATGACTGTCGAAATACCTGAAGAAATTACTATTGAAAAAGAAATATATCAGGACGCACCATTTGCAACATTTGAAGAAGCAGGTTCACACAGAAATAATGTAAAAGTCTGGCAGGAGTATGAGTATTTCTGGAATGCACATAAGCTTACAGAACCAAAAGATACAGAAGAACCTGATGACCAGAGTAAGTCTCAAAAAAAAGAAATAGAAGACAGAACTAAGGAAATAGAGCAAACAGGTAGAACAAGTTTTGATGTTGAATTTGAATCCGGAAAAGAAAGTGTAACACCAAATTCTAAACCTCAAATTAAAATTATAATCAAAGTCATTGAAAAGTTTCCGCAGAATAAATTTTTAGTTGCCGTTTTTTCTGATAGTCTTTCTGATAAAATACTTGCCGGACAGAGGGCAAATTTTATCATTAATGAACTTATGATGAATGGTGTAAGCGGATCTCGAATAACGGCGTTAGGTTCTGATAAAAAAACTACTGGAGAAATTAAACAAAAAAAATTCATTCACACAAAAGTAGATCTGGTAAAAAAATAAACTGAAAAATTGGTAATAAAGTAATACGCACATTTGGTTAATTCGTGATTTGATATTCATTTACTAGGGGCTTTACTTTTTATACCTTCCCAATTCATAGTTAAATATTATGGGTTATTGAGTTTTTAAATTGTTTTCATTTTAGATTTTTATAAGTTAATTTGAATGTGTAAAATTCTTCGTTTAATGCACAGTTAAAAAATAACTCGTGGAAAATTTAGACTTTTTATTCAACTGTTTGCTCACACTCGCTATTGTTTTTTTAGTACTCTCTCTATTATCCCTTTCTATGCGAATTTTAATTACTGTATTTCCTGAGAAATCTTCCAGCGATGATGCAGCCGTTGTTGCTGCTATTACAACACATTTAAACAGAGTTTATCCTCATACACAAATTACAAAGATGGAGGAGAAAAAATGATTTTTACTGAAAAACCCAAAAAGATAAGGGTAATGTTTACCCCGTTCAGAGACGGTTTGCAAAGTTCTTTTGGTGGTAAGGTAAGATTAAATGATTATCTGCCTGCAATGAAAGCCTCTGCCGAAGCGGGTATTAGACATTTCGAATTCGGAGGGGGAGCGCGATTCCAGGCACCGCTTTTCTATCTTGGCGAAAATCCGTTTGACACAATGCAGGCTATGAGAGATGCGCTCGGTCCCGATGTTGATCTTCAAATTCTGACAAGATCTGTTTCGGGGGTTACTCTTACTACCCAGTCTATTGAAGGATTAAATCTTCAAGCTAAATTAATGAAGAAACACGGTACAACTTGGGATAGAAATTTTGACTATATGAACGATGTTGAAAATCTTATTAAAACAGGAAAACCTATAATCGATGCTGGTATGCATCATCAGGTTGCAATTGCGCTAATGGGGTTGCCCTTTAAATCTGATAAAGTCCATACTGCAGAATTCTATATCAATATAGGGAAGAAGTTGCTCGAGAGCGGAATGCAGATTGACAGCATTGTTCTTAAAGATGCAAGCGGTACAACAGATCCTAAGACTATTTATGATTCTGTAATCGGTTTGAAAAAAATTATGCCTCCTGAAATGCCATTATGGCTTCACACTCACGATACTGCAAGTACAGCGGTGAGCTGTTACATGGCAGGTATTGATGCAGGGGTTGACGGTGTTGATTTATCTATCAGACCTATGGCAAGTGGAACTGTGCAACCAGATGTTCGTTCACTGGCACATGGATTAAAAGGAACCGGCTACTCGCTTGACATTGATGTTTCAAAAATGAGCGAGTTGGAACATTTAGTAACTGAAGGATTAAAAGATTACGATTTTAATCCAACAACAACTACCGCTGATGCAAGAGTCCTTGGATTTCCAATGCCGGGCGGTGCAATTGGTCCAAACGTTCATATGATGGTCAAGGCCGGAATTCTTCACAAGTACAGTGAAGTTTTAGCAGAGTTTCCAGTTGTGGTTGAAGCTGGCGGTGCGTGGACAAGTGTAACACCCGGAAGTCAGCAATATTGGCTGCAGGCATTTAACAATGTAATGTATGGCAGATGGGAAAAAATTGATCCAGGTTACGGTAAAGCTGTGCTTGGTTATTTCGGTAAAACACCCCTTCCTCCAAATCCTGAAGTTATAAAGAAGGCTTCTGAACAATTGAACCTGCCAGAGTTTAAAGGTGATCCTCTTGAAGCAGCACCAAAAAATATTGAGCCGGCTAAAAAAGCTTTGGAAGAAAGAAACCTTCCTATAAATGATGAAAATATTTTTCTCGTCCTTGCATCAATGGTTCCGGGTAAAAAAATGGAACTGAATGAAGGAATAAGACTTTTGACAGGGCAGGGAAAAATTGATATTCCATTAAAGAAAAAAGAAGAACCGAAAAAAGAGGAAAAACCAAAAGAAATCATCAGAGAGTCCTTTGTATCCGGTCCGGTTAAATCAAAATGTGTAGTAGAAGAGAATGGAAAAATCAGAACATTTATCGTGACCTCTGAACCTATTTTACAAACAACCGGGATAAAAACTGAGAGAGCGATACAACCTGCTTCTGTAATTGAATCTGGTAATGGTCACCAAATATTTCATCCCTTTGCAGGCTCTGTGGAAGTTGTTGATATACTTGTAAAAGTTGGAGATAAGGTTGAAGAGGGACAAATGGTAGCACAAGTGGAAGCAATGAAGGCAAAACATAACATAAAGTCAAGTATTAAAGGAACTATTTCCAGAGTGAACGTAAAAATTGGTGATGAAATTGATTCCTCCACTCCGATTCTGATAATTAATTAATTTCCGGAAGCGATGGATAATCTTACAAAGCTTATATATGATTCAGGATTTGCCAACCTTAGCTTCGGCAACTGGGTTATGTTTGTTGTTTCAGGAATACTTGTCTACCTGGCAATTAAAAAGCAATATGAGCCTCTTCTCTTAATCCCTATTGGTTTCGGAATCGTACTGGCAAATTTCCCCCTTGCAGAAATGGGTTCTTATGGTAAAGGAATTATAGGTCTTATTTATGAGGGAGGAATTAAGACCGAACTATTACCCCCTATTATTTTTCTCGGTGTTGGTGTACTGACAGATTTCAGACCTTTATTAGGGAGACCAATTACATTTTTATTGGGGGCTGCCGCACAACTGGGAATTATCATAGCAGCATTGGGTGCAGCTTATTTATTTGGTTTTACTTATAAAGAAGCAGCGACAATTGGTATTATCGGTGGTGCAGATGGACCAACAACTATTTTTCTTGCCAGTCAACTCGCACCGCATCTACTGGGACCTGTTGCATTAGCTGCATATAGCTATATGTCGCTTGTCCCAATTATACAACCACCAGTTTTAAGATTGATGACTACTAAAAAGGAAAGACAAATTGATATGCCGCAGGCAAGACCAGTTTCTAAGACTGCAGTCATTCTCTTCCCAATTTTTACAGGTGCAGTGGCGTCTCTTGCCGTACCGTCGAGTGCCCCGCTAATTGGAATGCTTATGTTCGGAAATCTTATCAGGGAAAGCGGTGTAACTGATAGGTTGAAAAAAACTGCTGGCGGTGCGCTCATAGATATTGTAACTATCTTTTTAGGTATTGCTGTGGGGGCAACAATGGATGGGGCAAGGTTTCTGAGTTCTCAAACATTAATGATCTTTGGGCTCGGTGCTATTGCTTTTATATTTTCAACCGCCGGAGGTATTGTGTTTGCAAAATTCCTGAATTTATTTTTGGGCGAAAATAAAAAGATAAATCCTTGTATTGGTGCTGCTGGTGTATCCGCGGTACCTATGGCAGCAAGGGTTGTTCAGGATTTTGTTTCGGAACAAACCAATGGAAAAGTAAACCCGATTATGGCAGCTATGGGACCAAACGTTGCAGGCGTTATCGGCTCGGCTGTTGCTGCAGGTGTCTTTCTGGCTCTTTTCAAATAGACACAGTAAATTAATTTCTCACTTCTCCTCTAGTCACTCTAAAGACATTTAATTAGTATTATTTCAATAGTAATCTTCTGCCTGTCAGCTGAATTAATAAGATTAATAAAAAGAGGAAATTTTTTGTTAAGGAAAAGTATTGAAGGGAATTAAATAGTTATTTATTTCTTGAGAGTACTGATATTGAATCTTCGGATTTCATTGTCAGCGAGATCTTTAAAATTGTAGTGAATATATTTCTCATCTTTTAATCCCTCAAGTTCATACCATTTGTATCGTATCTGTTT
>JBATIA010000644.1:0-7659 GCA_049667415.1 Ignavibacteriaceae bacterium | reverse complement strand
CTTTGGAAGAGAAAGGCGCAATTTCTCTGAAAGTTGGACGGGCAAGTGTCTGGGTACCCGCTACTCTCAAATTCATATTCCCGGATAGATTATAAATAAAAGTAACAGAAGGCAGCCAATCCTGTTCGTCAATCTTTCCTTCAGGAATATTGGGGTCAAGACTTACAACTGAAAGTTCTGTCGTTTCAAATCTAACACCACCAACAAATTTAAGATCGGTGAAAATCGGCAGCTCAAACATTCCGTAAGCCGCATAGATTGATTGATCACCTGTGTAATTATTTTTTGCGAATGATCTGTCGTAAACTGTATTACCGAAATTGTAACGTGTCGTTCCGCCAATGTTTGAAGTATCTGTAATTCCATTATTTTCATTTTCAAACAAAGCGTTTAAATCGCCGCCAGTCTGGTTAAATAAAGTATTCTTTGGTGAATATGTAATTATTGTTTCGTTAAAATTTCTGTCTGATAGTTGTAAGTATCCACCAAATTTGAATTTACTTAAGTAGCCATTCCATTGTGCGAATGGAATTGCCAGGTTAGCATTGAAAGTTTTGTTGTTATCAGCTAGTGTTCTGAAATATCTTGACGGATCATCGAAGTTTGAACCGGTAATGGTATATGTAGTATCCTGTGGTCTTATTCTGGTGTAAGATGTTACAAGTCTGAAATCGGGCTCATCCTGCTTTGTTTCTGAAAACGAAGCTGACCAATCTGCGTGAGTGTTTAACAATCCACTTATAAGATGATCACCTCTTAATTGATAAGAGGAAATATCTCTTTCCATCCAATGCAATACTCTGTTTGTATAATCGGGAGTATCTTCACCAAGCCCGAATTCCTGCGGCCATTTTCCGAACATATATCTTGTTGTTGCAATACCGCTTCGTGAGTAGAAATAATTTCCTGAGATCTGTTGTTCCGGATTTATATTGAATGCTGCGGTTACCAGTCCTCCCCAATTTGCTTCACCAACTCCTTTCGAATCATTTAACAGAAGCTGAGGATTCAATTCTTCGGAACCAATATCTGAAAGGATGTAACGACCTACTTCACCGCCTTCATAAAAACTATAGTCTCTTCGGTAGGTTAGACTCGCCAAGTAACCGAATTTGGAGTTTTCACCAACGGGTATGTTATCACCAACAGATAATGAAAAATTACTGTTAACAGGAACAGTCCCTCTTGAAACATCCATAACATTATTAAAAGATTTAGACACTTCATTAAGAGTAGCTGCTTGTTGATCATCAAAACGTGCGCCTTGTTCTGTTGGAATTGCAAGATTCGGATCATTAAATATTTCAGGTAAACCTCTGGTTCCATCGTCAATTCCAAGCCAATCGGTTTCACCTCCCTGGTAAGTTAAAAACTCTGCATTACCGGTAGTCTGTGAATTGTATGAAGTTCCGCCTGATAATTTTAATGTAAATCTTTCAGGGAAAGATTTTGTTCCGATGTCAACTATTCCGCCACTGAAGTTACCTGGTTTATCCGGTGTGAAGGTTTTAAGTGTAACAATATTGTCTAAAAGATTGGAAGGAATTAAATCCATTTGAAATGATTTTCTGTTTGGATCAGTGCTTGGTAATTCTGCACCGTTAAGTTGAGTGCTGCTGTATCTGTCGCCAAGTCCTCTTACAAAAACATATTTACCATCGACAACAGAAGTGCCAACAACTTTCTTCAAAGCATCACCTGCATTATCTGAACCACTTTGCTTTATCATATCGGAGCCAATAGCGTCACTTACAGTTATAGATTTCTGCCTGTTCTTTAGTAGTGCAGCGTCATTATCCAAAATCATCCGTGCTGTAACTACAACTTCTTCAGTTTGATAGGCTTCTGAAACTAAGCTAAGGTCAAGTTTCTTTTGCTCTCCGGGTTTTATTTCTAAATCAGTAACTGTGAACTTGGAGTACCCAATCATTGAAGCGATTAAAGTATAAGTTCCCGCTGGAACTGTGCCGATTTTGAAATTACCTTCTATGTCTGTGGCAGCTCCTATCGTAGTTCCTTCAAGAAGAATATTTGCACCGATTAACTCTTCTCCGGTAGCTGAGTCAACAACTTTACCGAAAATAGTTCCGCTTTCCTGTGCATACGTTGATGACAGAACCATCGGGTAAATCGTTAAAACAAATATTAAAAGCTGTATAAATTTTTTCATTATTGGTTGCTTAGTGAGCTTTTGCTCAATGTGCGGGATTGTTAGAAATCCTTCCATTTCTCTTTCTCTCTCTTTGATGAATAATTAGGTTAAATTCGACGAACGAAACTTAGTTTTCTAATGTTAAGAAATTGTTAAGATAGGGTTAAGAGTATGTTAAGTTTAAAGGAGGAACTTAAAAAGAATCAATCAAGCTGACTTTTTAATAACTTTTTAATTTTTTGATGATCTCCACTCAATTTTCCGTACTTAGCTTTTACAACTTCCAGCAAACCGAGTGACTGAATAATATAATTTTTCCTTAATAGCTTAAGCTTGTCATTTTTCCTGGACTGTTTAATTTCCTTATCCAAGGCCTCGATGTGTTTTTTGATTGCATAGATATCCCCTCGATCTATAGGTCCTGAAAGTGCTTTTTCCGGTGATAACTTGAAAACATTATCCAGCGCTGTTTGAGTTGTTTGCCTGAGGATAATTTCGGGTAAATTATTTTTTGAATCTATCAAGTAAAAGGCATTATAAAGATTACCAACAAGAAAATTTGAACTGTGAACAGCGGCCAGGTGATTAAGGACTTTCTCATTAGAATTAATACTGTGTGGTTTTAATTTTAGCTTTCTGCACAATGCAAGTAAAAAACTATTCGCACGTTTGTCTTTTGCTTCAACTGATGCGGGAAAATTTTTAATATGTACAATATTTTTTGATGGAAAGGGTCTTATAATATGAAGTGAACCTGTTGAACACCCTTTTTGGGCTAATGAAATTAAAGAACTAATATCCTCCACTCCGGAAAAATGAATGCAGATAAAATCTTTAAAATTTTTTTTGAGTTTTGATAAACTTTCTGCAACTTTCTTAATTTCACCATCAGGGACAGTAAGAAAAAATACTTTAACTTCTTCAGGGATATTTTGAAGTTTGTTCGAATAATTCGGAATTGAAAATTTTCCAGAGAGTAATTTTGCAGAGCTAAGCTTTCGGCTTATTACAGAATCAACTTGATAACCGTTATTTAGAAGTGCATACGTAAGCGAGTGTGCAAGTTTTCCGGCTCCGATTAAAGCAATTTTATTTTTTCCCAAGCTCGATTAATCTCCATAAAAAACTGCCGACAAGTACCCGACAACTTCTTTTTCATCACCGGTTACATCACTGGAATCACTCCTATGAAGAACCATTGAATGCTGAATATTTTTTAGTTTTGCTGCTTTCATCAGGACTACTATCGGACCACCTCCGCATGCTTCACAATTGCGGTCAGTAAGATCATTTTGAAGAGAGTCAAAATCAAACTCTCTTACTCTTTTTTCAACTATTGAATCGAGTCGATCTGCTTGTGATTTGGAATAGAAGTGTGACATATCCGAGCTGGCAACATTTAAAGTTTCATCATCAGCAACTTCAGCAAGTTTTATAGCCAGCGCATCAATATTTCTTCTTGATTGGTCTCCCATTACAACAGGAACAATCTTAAACTCATCCAGTACAGATTGAAGAAACGGGAGTTGAACTTCAAGAGCATGTTCTCTCCGGTGCCCTTCGAATCCTTTAAAGATTACGCCATCTTCAGTTTCGAGTTTTTCACAGAATTCCTTATCAACTTTCAGCATACCTAAGGGTGTTTCGTAAGCATCACCCTCAAAAATGCTGATGCCGGGGAAATATTCTGAATGACTCGGAGAAATGATAACTACTCTTTTGTATTTCTTTCCTACCAGTAAATTGTATGCGTGTGCTGCTGTCTTACCTGAGTAAACATATCCCGCATGAGGTGAAACTATACCAAAGATATTATTAACTTTTTCTTTGGGTTTAGTTACATCAAGTAAAAGCTTAACATCTTTTCTAAGTTTTTCGGGATTTGCCGGATAAAAATATCCTGCAACCTGCGGTGGTCTTATGTAACTCATTTTTAACCTGCTTCTTCCTCACTGAAGACGAGTGCAGTGAACACTTTAATGTTTAACATTCTTTCCTTCCAATAATTACCGTATAGTCCTGCTTTATGACAGAGAGCTGTCAGGAATTGCGCCCGGTTATAATTCTGTTCGACAGCTACTTGGGGAAGAAGAACAGCCCGACCACCTTCTTCCAGTAAAAGCCCATGTTTTCCAACCTCAATTTCATCATAACTATTTATTGGTTCAAATGTTGAAAGTACAGAAATCTCTATTGTCATTTCATCAACTTCATCTCTACTTAATTCGGAGAACCTGGGATCCCCGAATGCAGAATGTTTTGCTGCTTCAACAATAGTTTCAAATAAAGATTTCTGTGCAATAATATAACCGATGCATCCGCGAAGCTGATCATTAATTTTTAATGTAACGAAAGCACCTAATTCCATTTTAAGTTTTGGGTAAGCTTTATAATCTACACCGCTCACTTCCGCCTCGCTGAATTCAGCCAGAATAGATTCTCTTGCTGCCTTTAGCAATATCTCTTTTTCTTCTGTTGATAATTCCATTTGTCTACCACTCAATTAATAATCTTATATACCTCGAGCCTGGTTTTTCCGAACAGCAGGAATAGAAATTGATCTTTTACGAAGAAAGAATCGGTTAAATACAGACTCGTTTCTTTATTGATTACTTCTTCTAAAATATACTTTCCGGTGGATAAATCAACTGCTTTAAACAAATTATTTAAAGAACCTTTAGAATTTGCTTCGTGAAAGCTGATCATTAATAAATTATTTTTTAAAATATGCTCAATTTTTCCTGATATGACAAAATGGTTTCTCAGGGAATTAATAAACTCTTTTGCGAAGTTGTCGAATTCTGAATCTGCCTCAAAAACCTCGGGGAACATTTGATCTTTGTTATCTTCTTCAATTAAAGATTCATGCCTGAGATTGTTAATCAAGTTATAATCCTCACCAATCTCCTCGACTATTTCGCCGTTCAACAGATTAATGGAATAGTATATTCTGCCTTCAAACTTTTCTTTGAAGGCGTATAATTTTTCTTTTAAGATAAACTGAAATATTAATTCGGGATTTTCCCAGAGAAAGTTTTGACTTCTGATATCGAAAGCAAAAATTCCCCTGTGTTTTGGCATATCAGGTTTAGCAAACTTATGGAAGAAAATCAAATCACCCCGGACAGTTTCAATTCCAATCCAGAACTTCTCTTCGAATTGCAGGTTTTTAAATATCTTCTTTCCCGAATCAAGAACCATGCAATGGAAGTATACCTGTCTTTTTTCTGTTTGGCGTTCTTCTAAAATTAATTTATTCTCTTTAGTCGGGATGATTCTCCAGATTTGGCGTCTGTTATCAAAGCGATAAATCTTTTTAAGCTTCATTTTAAGTTAGTGGCTGAAACCTTGCAGTAAAATGTCTGAGCATTGGTGCTTCATATGCTATTTTATATCCCTTAAGCTTGTTCCTGTTTTTATAAACTTCCAGTATTATTTCAATCAGGTAATCAACATGACTTTGGGTGTAAACTCGTCTTGGAATAGCAAGACGCACAAGTTCCATCATTGCCGGAATAAGCTTGCCATCTTTTCCGTATTTACCAAACATCACACTGCCAATCTCAACTCCACGCACACCGCCTTCAAGATAGAGTTCACAAACGATCGACTGACCGGGATACTGATCAGGTGGAATATCAGGTAAGAATCTTTTTGCATCGATGTAAATTGCATGACCGCCGGGAGGTTCAATAATTGGTACACCGGCAGCAACAAGTTTTTCGCCAAGGTACTCGACACTACGGATTCTATATTCTAAATAATGTTCGTCCACTACTTCTTCCAATCCCTGCGCAACAGCTTCAAGGTCTCTTCCGGCTAATCCACCATAGGTGGGAAATCCTTCTGTAACAATCAGCAGGTTTCTGCACTTCATTGCAAGCTCTTCATCATTCATTGCAAGGAAACCCCCAATATTAACAAGAGCATCTTTTTTAGCACTCATTGTTGCACCATCTGCGAAAGAGAACATATCCTGGGCAATTTCAAGAACCGACTTTCCCTCGTATCCTTTTTCTCTTCTTTTTATGAAGTAAGCATTCTCTGCAAACCTGCAGGCATCAAGAAAAAGTGGAATGTTATATTTTTTGCAGACTTCTTTCACTTCCCGAATATTCTGCATCGAGACTGGCTGCCCACCACCGGAGTTATTTGTAACAGTCACCATACAGAGAGGAATATTTTCTGCACCTTTTTCATTTATGAATGCTTCCAGCTTATCAATATCCATATTTCCTTTAAAATCTGCTCTTTGCTCAGGATGTTTACCAATTTCAGTAAGGAGATCTTCAGCTTCCGCACCTGTGAATTCGATATTGGCTCTTGTAGTATCAAAGTGAGTGTTGTTAGGAAAATATTTTCCTGGTCCGCCAACAATTGAAAATAAAATTTTCTCCGCTGCCCTCCCCTGGTGAGTTGGAATGATATATTTCATTTGTGTAATTTTATTAACAGCGGCCTCAAATTTGTAAAAACTTTTTGAACCTGCATAAGCTTCATCTCCTTCCATTATGCCTGCCCATTGTTTTGCACTCATTGCAGAAGTTCCGCTGTCTGTAAGCAGATCGATTAGCACGTCATCGGCATGAATCATAAAAGGATTGTAACCTGCATCGATTAGGATTTTTTCTCTTTCATCCCTTGTAGTGAAGCGGATTGGTTCAACTGATTTTATTTTGAAGGGTTCGATGATTGTTTTCGGTTTCATAGCTGCTCAAAAAGGTTCGTGATTATTTATATCTCAAATTTACGAAATGAAAAGAGACTTTGCTTGATTTTTAGCTTGAACTGAAAACAAAGACGATTTCTTAAAGAAATTGAGATTATTTCCGCTCGGCACTTATGTTTGCCGATCAGCAAAATATTATTGCCTTTGGATGAAAAGTAGGATAATTTTTATAATAGAAATATCAATAATTAGTGAGGTGCATAATGGAATCTAACGAGACAATCACTCCTGCTGAAGAAACACCAAATAGTAATGGCGAGCTTAGCCATTCGGATAAAATGATTGGTGTTTTCACCGAACCGGCTAAGATGTTCTATACTACCTCTAAGTTTCCAACCAGAAATAAAGATTGGGTCATACCAGTTCTTATCCTTTTTATTGTCGTTGCTTTGATAAGAATTATTGCTATGACTAACGAAGAAGTTTATTTTGAAGCGAAGAGACAAGGCATAGAACGAATTGAAAAAATGGTCGAAGATGGGACACTCACACAAGAACAAGGCGATGCGGCAATTGAAGGTGTTGACCAGCAAATGGAATTTATGCAGGGACCTATTGGTTGGGTTATTACAATTGCCACTACGCTAATTTTTGGCTTTATAGTTTTCTTTATAATTGTGGGGATTTATTATTTATTAATAAAATTCCTGATTAAAGGTGAAGGCACATTTGCTTCAGCTTTGGTTGCAAACGGACTAACAATTTACATCGGCGTTCTACAGGTTATAGTTGCTGGTATATTGACAATGCTTTTGGGAAAATTGATAATGGATACAAG
>JBATIA010000643.1:0-5168 GCA_049667415.1 Ignavibacteriaceae bacterium | reverse complement strand
GTATTCAACAGCTTCATTTTTTTTGCCCTGCATATATAAAACATCTCCCAAATGCTCCAACACCTCAGCATTATTTTCACCATCGGTATCAATTGCTTTTTTGATGTAGTAATATGCTTTGTCGTATTCGCCAATCTTAAAGAAAATCCAGCCGTAAGTATCTAAGTATGACGAATTCGTTGAATCAGCTTCAATTGCAATTTTTATCATTTCCAAAGCCCGATCCAGCTGTAAATCTCTTTCCGAAAGTGAATATGCATAATTATTATTGATAAGGGTATTTTGTGGATCGAATTGAAGTGCTAACTCATACAGGCTATCACTTTCAGCCATCCTATTTAGATTATTATAGATCAAACCCAGTTGACCTAGCAAATTTACATTTTCGGGATCGATGACCAGAGCCCGACTTATATACTCGGAAGCTTTTTCATTCTCACTTAGTTGACCTAATGCGAACCCATAAGCCGATAATGCATTTACATCATTTGGTTTTAATTCAACTGCTTTCTTTAAATAGTCAATTGCCTCGTTAGTTTTGTTTTGTTGGGCAAGTGACAATCCAAGAATAAGGTTAACAGCAAACTCATTTGGAAAAAGCCCAATGGCTTCCTTCATCATTTTTTCTGCTTCTTCATACCTGCGGTTATCGAAGTAAAGGCCTCCAAGTTGTATCCAGGATTCAACATGCCAACTGGCATTTTCGGTTACATATTTAAAGTTCTCAATTGCAAGAGAATCATTTTTTTCAAAAAGGGCAATAGCCCCAAGGTAGAGCTTTACCTGCCAGTAAGTTGTGTCTGTATCAATTGATTCGAATAATTCTTTTGCTATTGGTAAAGCTGTTGAATCGGTAAATGATTTAGCAAAATAGTTGGCACCTATTCCAATCTTTGCTTCTAATGGAACGTTTGGTTGATTGATAATATATTTGAATTCTTTTGAAGCTTCATCCCACTTATTCAGGCTTATAAAAATCTGGGCTTTCCTCTCCCTCGCTTCAATGTCATCAGGAACGGATTCAAGAATTTCATCCAGCATTTTTAATGCTTCATCATCATAGCTATTCCTTGCATAAAAATCTATCGCAAGTTTTTTAAGAGCTATATTACTGGGATCTATTTCAAGTAATCCCTGAATAGATTGAGCCGCTTTCTCTTTATAGCCTAGTTTTTCATACAATTCTGCTACACGCAAAAGTACATTCCAGTCTAATCCGATAATCCTGATTAACCTGTCATAAATCTTTATTGCTTCCAAAGGTCTGGAATTTTCGTAAAGTCTAGCGAGTTTGTAATGAACGTTAACGTTTAATGAATCAACAACCAATATCTTTTCCAAAATTACTGCTGCAGAATCATCTTCCCTTGCATTAATATAAATATCAGCCAGCAACAAACTATATTCAATTTCGGATGAATCAAGTTCAACAGAATGCTTTGAGTACTTTAGTGCATCAGCAAGTTTATTTATTGTTAAATAATTTTTTGCCAGTGCAAAATAAATACCCGCACTGGTATCGTAACTTAGCGCCTGGCTAAACTCCCTGATTGCGGTAGAGTAGTCTCCCTTAGATTCTGCTATAGAGCCATTTACAAAGTGATCAGTTGCTCTATTCTTAAGAATTTCAGGATCATTGTTTGTTTCTTCAAAAGTGCTACTATTTTTTGAAACATCAGAACCTGCGCAGCCAATAAAAAATGAAGCAAGAAAAAGAAGTGTTAAATATTTCTTCATAATCCTAATTATTTTAACGAAAAATATATTACTGATAGGTTTGAATAACAAGTGAAAGAACTCAGGTCTTCAAGCTTACAAGGAGTTCCGGAAATAAAGTTTATTTGGTCAAGTATAAAATTAATTTCTGCTACTGAGAAGTAGTGATTTTTAATTTTTGCGTCTTCTGGTTAAATTTTATTATCAAATAAGAAACACTATGCAAAAACTTACTAACATTATTCTCCTGATATTCTTCCTCACCATTCCCATCTATTCACAAGGGACTGCAGGCGATAAAGCAAAATTCGAATACCGATACTTAATTGATATGCCCACCGCCGGTATTTTAGAAAAAGGTGTTGTTGGCTTTACCACCGAAATATTACCCTATGGCGTTTTGATTGCTGTAATCGAAGCAGGTGTTTATGAAAATGTCAGCATCGGAATTTCTTACGGAGGGACCAACCTGATTGGCTCAGGAAACGTTGACTGGTATAAATTGCCAGGAGTAACTATAAGAGCAAGATTAATTAATGAAGAGACTTTGATTCCGGCGATCGCTATTGGATTTGATTCACAAGGTAAAGGTATTTATGATACGAATGATAAACGATATGCAATCAAATCTCCTGGTTTTTTTGGCGCCGTAAGCAAGAATTTTGATTTTCTAGGTTATATGAGCTTGCACGGTACCGTCAATTATTCCCTGGAAGGAACAGATGGAGATAATTTTGTTGACATCAGAGCAGGTATTGAAAAAACACTGGGTTCAAGTTTTTCACTTTATATCGAATATGATTTTGCGTTCAATGATAATAATTCAGATTTCGGCAGTGGAAATGGATATCTAAATACCGGTATAAGATGGTCACCAGGTTCCGGATTCACTGTAGGCTTCGATCTCAGAGACTTATTAAGCAATAAAACTTCCACTAAAAATGTTGCAGATCGATCTCTGAAAATTGAGTACATAAAAAGTATCTTCTAACAAACTGCTTCAAGTTGCTCTTAAAACTGTCTTATAAGCTATACACCCCGGTTTACAAATCAAGACAAATCTCAAAAAAAAATAATTATAAACCGTCTTTTTGAACTCAATTTAACTCTTTATGCAGGCTCGATAATTGTTTAAATTAAAGTAGATATAAATAACGAGGGTTAAAATGAACATAAATAAAATTTTTATCGTAGTATTTGCATTCATATTCATTTCATCCTTTTCAGGATGTTACACACAAGTTGCTACTTCTGATTCTGTATCTTATCCTGATAATGAGAGTTATACAGAATCAAATAATTATTATTCAGAAGATGAAGAAGTCATTGATTCAAGCTACTTTGCTGAAGGCGACTCAGAGGAAATTGAAGATGAGACAACAATAATCAATAATTACTATTACGGATACCCATACCGCAGTTACTATATCGACTATTATCCTTCAATTACTTTTGGAATTGCATTTGGATGGAGTTGGGGATGGTACGGGGGATATTACTATCCTGCTTATTATTATTCCTACTGGCCGTACTATCCAGGATGGTGTGGATATGGTTGGTATAATCCCTATCCCTATTACTGTTATTACCCTGGTTACTATTATTCTTATTATCCTAACTACTATGATCACTATTACAACTATGGATATCAACATTATGGATATAAAACAAGAAACGATTACATAACCAGAACAAGAAATAATTCAGGTGGTCGTAATTATGGCGAACGTACCAGAGATCCTTTAACTTCCGTCACGGGTGGCACTCTTAATAGAGGTCGGGATAATTTAAATGGTGGAAGAGATTTACGGATTAATAGAAATGATGTAACTGATCGAAAACTTGGATCTGGCAATAAAAACAGAGATCTCACCCGGGATGTTGTTAGTGTAACCGATGTTACCAGAAATGATGTGAAAGATTCCAGAAATCCCAGGTTAACTGATTCAAAAAATGGTAGATTAACTGATGACAAGAATTCAAACAGCACAAGAAATGATAAACAACTTGGTTTAAGTAATGATCGTTCAACTAAGAAATACTTGGGCAATAATCAAAGAAATGATGTTGTTAAGCAACCAGGTATAAGAAATAAGACAACTAAGACCAAACTGAATGACTATAACAGAAAATCGGGTAATGAGACCAAGAATTCATATGACAGTAACAATTCAGGTAATAATGTAAGAAAAGAAAACAAGACAACTGAGTCAAAAACCAATTATAAACCCAAAGACAATCGAAATACAGGAAAGACTAATACTCCTAAAACTTATTCTCCACCAAAGAGAAATAACAACACACCTCCGAAGAACTATTCTCCGCCAAAGCAGAATAACAATCCACCGAGGACAACTTCTCCCCCGAGGACAAATAATAATCCTCCGAGAAGTTACAATCCTCCACGAAACAATACACCACCAAGAACCAATTCATCGCCGAATAGGTCAGGTGGAAATAATTCCGGAGGAAAAAGGAGGTAATGTAAAATGAAAGGAGTACTTGCATTAGTGGTCTATTTGTTTGTGCTTCTTGGATTAAATGGTTGTTACACTATTTTACCAACTTCGGAAGTAAGTAACGAGGTAACAGAAGTAATAGTTTACTATCCGGTTCCAGTACCGATACCTCCACCAGATCCCGGACCGTGGCCTCATCCCGATCCGCCATATCCACCATCACCAAGACCACCAGCACCTTATCCGGAATTACAACCCAAACTAAGACAACCGGAAGTGCCAACAGATAGAAAAGGTTTTGAGGATCAAGTTAGAGATCCGCTGCGCGGACACGCCGAAAGAAGAAATGGTGAAGGAATTCCTGATCCCGTAAATAAACCGAATAGGAATGACGGAGGTCGCAGATGAAGAGGATAATTTTTCTTCTTGTTTTATTTTTACCAGTAATACTTAGTGGATGCTATACTGTTGTGTCTTTTCAAGAGGAACCTGAACAGCTAGTTCAAGCGAATACATCAGCTTATGAATTCTCCGGTAGTTACTTTGATGAAGAGGATGATACAAATGCCATTGATTCAACTTATGGACTTACAAGTGATGATGTATACGAAGTAGAAGAAGAACCTGGATTTTTTGAAAACCTTATCACAGAAATTATTTATGGTCTTTCAAATATTTCTAGCAATGAAGATAACATGATCATGATATTTAATGGGGACAATGTAGTTTATATTGTGAATTCAGAAAACTCCTCTAGCACAAAAGAGAATTCCTCAACACACCAAAATCACTCTTCTACCAGAAATACTGGTGACAGAAATTATAATTTAAGGAAGTGAAAATGAAACGGTTAATTATCACAAACAGCGCAATAATATTTATTTTGTGTTTTCCATCTGGTTTTTCACAAAATTATAATGATGCACTTTTACTTAGTGAGCCAGGTTTATATACTGGTGCACGGGCTTTAGCGATGGGTAATAGTTTTACATC
>JBATIA010000642.1:0-3279 GCA_049667415.1 Ignavibacteriaceae bacterium | reverse complement strand
GTGCATCAGGACGATTTGGTGTTATTGCTATGTCAAGAATAACATCATTTAAATTTAGAGCTTCGCTTACAGGAGTACCTGCAGAAAGCTGATCGTCTAAGACCATAATGCCCGAATGATCATCACTTAATTCCAATTCATCTTCAGCACAGATCATTCCATTGGATTCAACACCGCGGATCTTAACTTTTTTTATCTCAATCTCACCTTTAGGAATAACTGTTCCAATCTGAGCAAATACAACATTCTGTCCTCTCTCTACATTAGGGGCACCACAGATTACCTTAAGATCAGCCTTTCCATTATTAACAGTACAAATAGTGAGTTTATCAGCATCAGGATGCTTTTCTACTTCTTTTACTAATCCAACAATAATACCTGAATATTTTTTTGTTTCATCTATATAGTCTTCAACTTCCAGACCGGACATAGTCAATTTGTTAACAATCTCTTCGGTTGTAATTCCATCGAGGTTAACATAGTCTTTAATCCAGTTTAATGATATCTTCAATGAATTTTATCAGTTAAAATTGTTTGAGAAATCTCAGATCGTTTTCAAAAAATACTCTTATATCATCGATTCCGTACTTTAACATTGCAATTCTTTCTATACCCATTCCAAACGCATAGCCAGTATATTTTTCAGGATCATAATCAACATATTTAAATACATTTGGATCAACCATTCCGCAGCCAAGTATTTCAAGCCAGCCTGAATGTTTACAGACTCTGCATCCTTTCCCCATACAGATGTAACATGTTATATCCATTTCTGCACTCGGTTCAGTAAACGGAAAGAAACTAGGTCTGAATCTGTATTTAAGTCCTTCACCATAAAACTGCTTAGCAAAGGAGACAAGGGTACCTTTGAGTTCTGCGAATGAAACATCCGTATCAACATAAATTCCATCTACCTGGTGGAACATACAATAACTCCGGGAACTTATTGCTTCATTCCTGTAAACACGTCCCGGCATTATTGCGCGGATTGGTGGTTGTTCTTTTTCCATAATTCTTATCTGTACCGGAGTAGTGTGAGTACGAAGTACAAATTGTTCGCTTACAAAAAAAGTATCCTGCATATCTCTCGCCGGATGATCGGGAGGGAAATTCAATGCCTCAAAATTGTAGTAGTCGGATTCCAGTTCCGGACCATCATAAACAGAAAATCCCAGTCCTTTAAAGATCGATTTAATTTCGAAAAGTGTTTGAGAAAGGATATGTTTACTACCAACTTTAATGGATTTGCCAGGAAGAGTAAGGTCTAGTTCAGATGTCTCCGATTCTTTACCCGATTCAAGAATTGCTTTTTTATTATTGAATAACTTAGTCGTCTCACTTCTTAAATCATTAAGAAGTTTACCGAATGCAGGTTTTTCTTCAGGGGATACAGTTTTAAGTTGATCGAATAGTTTAGTTATAATTCCGTTACGGCTCAGGTATTTAATTCGCAGCTGTTCAATTTCACTTGTTGAACTCGCATCATTTATCGCTTGCTCAAAATCTTTTCTTATTTGCTCAATTTCTGTCTGCTGCATTAGGTAATACGGAAAATTTTAAAGAATACCCTCTGCAAAAATAAAAAATTATTTATGAGAGGGTTTGAATTAGTTAGAGGCAAACTTAACAAGTTCAGTAAAAGCATCCGGATTGTCTACTGCTAAATTAGCAAGCACTTTCCGATTGATTACTACACCTTTAGTTTCAAGAGCATTAATAAATTTGGAATAGCTCATTCCGTTAGCCCTCACAGCAGCATTAATCCTGGTAATCCAAAGAGATCTATAAATTCTTTTTTTAACTTTCCTGTCCCTGTAAGCATGAACAAGACCTTTTTCAACTGCATTTTTAGCAATTGTATAAACGTTACCACGCGCACCCCAGTAACCTTTTGATTGCTTAAGTATTTTTCTTCTTCTTTTTCTTGAAGCAACATTATTCTTTGCTTTTGGCATTTAACCTGTCCTTTATCTTTATTGAACCATTATACTTGCTTTTTTCTGGTCAGCTTTGGAAACTAAATTAGCCTTCCTAAGCTGTCTTTTTGTTTTAGTAGATTTCGAAGTCAAAATATGACTCTTATAAGCTTTATGTCTTTTGAATTTTCCCGAAGCCGTTTTCTTTAATCTTTTTGAAGCACCCCGGTTACTTTTCATCTTTGGCATAACTAAATCCTGTATTTATTGTTGTTTTTTCTTTCCTTTTTTTGAGGAGGGAACTACTATCAAACTCATATTTCTTCCTTCCATTTTTGGTTCCACCTCAACTTTAGCAACATCCTGAACTCTTTCTAAAAACCTTTTTAGAAGATTTTCACCTAGCTCAGCATAAGCCATTTCCCTACCTTTGAATACTACTGTAGCTTTTACTTTATTTCCTTCTTCAAGAAAATTAATAGCGTGTCTGGTTTTAAAATCAAAATCGTGAACATCAGTATTTGGGTGAAATCTAATTTCCTTTAATACTGAAACCTGCTGATTTTTCTTCTGAAGTTTTTCCTTTTTTTGCAGTTCGTATCTGAATTTTCCATAATCAATAATTTTACAAACCGGAGGTTTTGCTTGTGGAGCTATTTCAACAAGGTCTCTACCTCTTTCACTTGCTAATCTTCTGGCATCTTTTAATAAAAATACTCCAAGTTGTTTTCCCTCTACATCAATTACTCTAACTTTAGGAGCCTGGATCTCCTCATTTATGCGAATATTATCTACTTGCGCGATGTATAACCTCTTTAATTTGTTTGAAAATCTTTGTTTTTAATTTCAGATGTAAGTTTATCAATAAAATCAGATAATGTAAACGCCCCAAGATCACCTTTTTTATGCTGGCGAACTGATATATTAGCTGCATTTTGCTCTTTTTCACCAACGATTATCATATACGGCACTTTCTGTGTTTCCCAGTCTCTAATTTTATATCCTATCTTTTCATTTCTCTGATCCACCTGAGAACGGATACCTGATGCGACTATCTTTTCGTTGACATCAATTGCATAATCAGAAAAATTCTGTGAGACCGGAATTACAGCAACCTGAACTGGTGCAAGCCAGGTTGGGAAATCTCCCGCATAGTGTTCGATCAGAATCCCAAAAAATCTTTCAATAGAACCGAGTAGTGCACGGTGCACCATAAATGGTCTGTGCTCTTTTCCATCCTCGCCGACATAGTTTATATCAAACCTCTCAGGTAGATTAAAATCAAATTGGATGGTACTAAGCTGCCATTCTCTGCCAAGTGCGTCTTTAATTTTAATATCTATTTTAGGGCCGTAAAATGTAC
>JBATIA010000641.1:0-1560 GCA_049667415.1 Ignavibacteriaceae bacterium | reverse complement strand
AGACAACGGAATACTAGATACTTTTTTTCCTGCTTGATTTACTTCAAGTTTTTTCCTGAATTCAATAATTTGTGGAATTTTGTAAAGCACAAGTTTATTTCTGCATGTTGATAATATTGTTTCTTTTGCTTTAACCTCATCAGTATTATCAATTAAAACTACTGTAGCTTTTATTGCTTCTGATAAAATTTCGTCATAAACTCCCTCAATTGTACAATCTACAACTTCAGGCACAGACACGATGACTTCTTCTATTTCTTTGGGACTTATTCTCTTTCCTCCAACTTTTATTATTTCTTTTTCTCTTGCAACTAAATAGATATACCCATCTTCATCTTTTTTTGCTATATCACCAGTGTGTAACCAACCGTTTCTCAGAGTCAATTTATTGCCTTCAGGATCATTAAGATATCCTAACATAATATTGTCCCCTTTTGCAACTATCTCACCGACCTCTCCATCTTTAACAGGTTGATCATTTTTATAAAATACTTCTAATGTAACATTTGGAATTCCTTTTCCGATAGACCCAAGCTTTGTTTGTAATAATTCCGGCGGTAAATATGATAATCGTGCAGTGGCTTCTGTTTGTCCATACATAACATAGAATTTCTTTTGAGGGAATGCTTCAATAAGTTCCTGGATAAAAACATTATGAAGCTTACCACCTGCCTGTGTAAAATATCTTAAAGAAGGTAATTCACTTTTCTTAAATGATTTCGATTTTCTTAACAAGATCTGGAAATGACTTGGAACACCGGCAAAACCGGTACATTTATATTTATCTAAATCGCTTAGAACTGCTCCAAAAAAAACAAAGTTATTATTTAGTACAACAGAACCACCAACTTTTAGGTGTGTATGAAGCAGTGATAAGCCATAGCAGTAATAGAACGGCAAAACAATTTCAATAATATCATCAGAAGTTAATTTCAGATATTCCACAATTGAATCCGTATTAGCTATCAAATTTTTGTGACTTAACATCACACCTTTCGGTAAACCTGTTGAACCTGATGTAAAAAGAATTTGAGCTAACCGGTTTTCATCAAACTTTTCCGGAAGAGAATTATCTGGTAAAGTTACTGAATTGATTAAAGTATCTAAATCAGTCTCATTGATTATTTTAGTATCAGGTAATGAATATTTTTCTCTTGTTCGCTGTGGAACAAAAAAGGTTTTACTCTCAGTAGCTTTAATAATAAAATCAAGATTTTCCTGTTCAATTACAGGATTAAGAGGAACGCACACGTTGCCGGAGTTCATTATTCCTAAATATGCAATAAGGAAAAAGACTGAATTCTGGCTAATTAATATTATGTTATTGTTCTCGCCTATTTCTTTTTCCAAGTATCGAGCAAGCTTTAATCCTTTTTCATAAAGCTGCTGATAAGATATTTGCTCGGACGGACCTAAAACAAAATCTTTCTTTAAATCTTTTGAGTAAAAGAATAAATAATCAAATACATTCATACTCAATTGCACCCCTGGTTAAATAACTTTTGTTAATTTTTCATTCACTGATCTATAGTCAAAAAACTGATCGAATTTGTCCGCTTC
>JBATIA010000640.1:0-1761 GCA_049667415.1 Ignavibacteriaceae bacterium | reverse complement strand
TTCCTTCATTGCGTTCGTTGTTGTAAAGATCTATTGTCGCGATTTTAATCAATGGCTCACCAGTTTGTTTATAATTTTGAGGTGACTTAGTGTTTCTAAGTGATCTGAGTGTCTTAGTGGTAAAACTCTACTCGCTCTTTTCTTAACCACTAAGACACTAAGGTCACTAAGTTGCACAAAGAAATGAACGGTCATTCTATAACCCAACGTGTGTTTCTTCAATTATGTAATCAACTACTGCTTTGGTGTCACCGGCTTGCTCGAAAATTGTAAGTTGACGATCAGCACCGGACCCCATCTCAAGAATTTTATTTACGTATTGTATTTCTTCTCTTGAACCAAGCCCATCAACCACATCGTCTATAAACTCAAGTAATTCTCCAATAAGTTTTTTAAACTCGACTTCTTCCTGCTTACCGAAATCAATAAGTTTTCCGTGGATTCCATAACGGGAAGCACGCCACTTGTTTTCAGCAATCAAAGCTCGTCTATAAATCCTGAAACCAAGATTCTGTTTTATAAGCTTGTGTAGTTTTGCGACAACTGCCTGCATAATTGCGGCAAGACAAATTGTTTCATCAACTCTCATTGGGATATCACAGATTCTGAACTCAAGAGTATTAAAATATGGATGTGCACGAATATCCCACCAGATTTTCTTTGCATCATCAATACATTTCGTCTTCACTAAAAGTTTAACATAATTATCGTACTCAGCTATGCTGCCAAAATAATCAGGAATTCCAGTTCGCGGAAATCGATCAAATACTTTACTGCGATAAGATTTGAATCCTGTGTTCCTGCCAAGCCAGAATGGAGAGTTTGTCGAGAGAGCGAAAATATGTGGCAGAAAATATCTTGCAGCATTCATTACGTGTAATGCAGTTTCCCTGTCATCTACACCAACGTGAACGTGCAAACCAAAAATTAAATTTGCTCTTGCCACCTGCTGGTAATCTGATATTATTTCCTGGTAACGTGGATGGACAGTGATTTGCTGGTCTTTCCAATGAGAAAAGGGATGAGTTCCTGCAGCAGCAATCTTCAATCCACTCTTCTTTGCAAGCTTTGCAAGTTCCTGTCGTAATTTAGTTACCTGTTGTCGTGCATCGCTAATATCTCGGCAGATATCTGTTCCAATCTCGACAACAGATTGATGCATCTCTGCTTTTACTTTTTCAGCGAGTATTATTTTACCGTCTTCAATTATCTGCTGAATGTGAGACTTCAGTTCTCTCGTTTGAGGATCGACAATCTGAAATTCTTCTTCAACTCCTAATGTAAATAATCCGGGTTCAGTCATGTTTTCTATCTCTAACTTTCAATTAACGGGATGTTAGCAGAAAATGATTTAATAAAATTACCCCACGTTAAATTGTTTTGTCCGGTTTTATGAGCTTTTGCTCTGCGAATTGCCATATTTGCAGCGGTTTCTACTATCCACTCAAAATTTTCTTCACCGACAGAAGTTTTTTCAGCATCCGGCGCAGGATTACAAAAATCTATAGCATAGGGAATTCCATCTCTCATAGCAAGTTCTATTGTATTAAAATCATATCCTAATGAATTGCTAATAGTTGTGATTGCTTTATTTAACTTTTCCAGCAAAGTTTTATCTATAGGTTGCGGGTTACGAACGTAACGCAAATGATGCGGCTGTTTCGGATCGTAACGCATTATGTGAAAATCTTTTCTGTCAAGAGCATAACATCTGAAATATTCTGTAAATTTTATTTCTTCCTGAAGCATCATCACAAGCTG
>JBATIA010000639.1:0-2006 GCA_049667415.1 Ignavibacteriaceae bacterium | reverse complement strand
CCGTCTGAATAGAACTAGATAGGTTATTCTTCTTTAAAATTTTGAATACCGGAATGATGCAGAAGAAATGAAAGATAACAATCTCATCGGGCTGTTCCTTTAATATCACCTCTTCCAGATATTTTTTCATATAAGGTGAAATAAGATTACAGGTAATCCTGGCAATAAGCGGGATTTTATTCACAGCATAAAGAAACTCGAAAAACCATTTACCGGTGTACTGAAGCATCCTGTATCCGTCTTCTATTATAAACTGCACCCACCGGGGAGTTTTTTCAAAGCCATAAATTAATTGTGGTTCCGCAATATCTGAAAAATGCTTGTTCATATAATTAAAAATTGCCCGTGCAGGAGCAAGATGCCCTCCACCGGTTTTTAAGTATACAAACAGATATTTTTTCTTTGTGCTCATCGGGTTTTATCTTAGCACCGGATCAGTTTCTTTTTCAAGAAATCCGTTTTTCAGAACTTGTTTAATTTTAAATGTGCCCATCTTCCTTACTTTTAAGAATCCATCCCAGGCAGATTCTGCAAGAGTCCCCCTGTTAAGCAAATCGTATAACCACTGCTCTGTGTATTCGGGATTCTCCTGTTTAAGTGCAGCCTGAACTTCGCGGAGCCACTTCCTGTTAAATTTCTCCTGGGAACCAATTATCGGACTCATAATTATTGGAATACCCAACGCACTGTAAAAAGAAAGCTCGCTTGGCTTTGTCCACAAAATATCAGTCTCACGTAGAGTCCGGTTAAATTGATCGAAGTAATTCTGCAGTGATTTGGAATAGATTATATTTATACCTACTCCTCCTGCATCAACTTCGCTTTTAACTGATTCAAAATATTCATTAACCTCCTGCCTGATTCCGGCAACAAGGTTTAATCTAACTTCACCAGCTATGAGTTTTTCCTTTAAACTTTGTGTTATCTTTCCACCGATTTCCTTTTGTGCACCGGCACCACCAACAGCATAAGTAATTGTAAGTTTTCTTTCATCTCTGAAAACACAATTTTCTTTTCCTAGAAAATGTTCAACATTTCTTCCGTGCCTTGCCCAGAATTTTCCTTCAGGATCAAGATAAAACAATCGTTGCGCAAGATCTTTTTTTAACACTGAAAGATTTTCATCTCCAAGCAGTTTAGTTGGAAGCGGAAAACCGGTGAGATGAATTCTTTCTTCCGGGACACCATAAGCTTTCAGTCTCTGTGCTGCTTTACCGCAGGGAGCAAAATATTCTATCTTACTTTCCCAGGGCTGCTTGGCAACCCAGACACGACTAATATCCGCATCACATATTATGCAGTAGATTTTGTTGAATCCCTTTTTATCGGCAGCTATAGCTGATGCATAAAATGATGTTACCAGCGGAAGAACTTTAGCTGAAATTTTTTCAAGCATTCCCCTGCATAATCCTTTTTCAATGGTGGACTCGAGCAGATTCACCTGGAAAGTGGTGTTAGAAAGGTTTCGCATCGGGTAGAATGATGGAATGTGCATTAACGCATCAAGCATAGAAAAGATTGGAGGACCAACAACCGGAATTCCTTTCGCCCTTGAAAAAAACTCATAAGCGTTTAAAAGTCTTCTCCAGAGTTTCTTTTCTGTTTTTGAAACAGCTTCTGAAGAACCGACAGTAATTATTCCTCCTTCAGCAATATCTCTAAGCGGATAAACAGCCCGTTGATGACCGTAACCCATATCAGCCGAAACAACCCATGCTTTATTGTTTAAATCATTCATAAATTTGTTCTAAAAGAGAGAAGAAAATTTTTATAGATGAAAAATAGGTAAATACTGGTAGGAATATAAGTAGTGAAGAATTACCTCAATTACATATTTAAATAAAAACTAGGAAGTTTTTTTGCTTGACTTCTCTTTTACCCACTCGAAGGTTAGAACTGCAAGAAATAAAGCTATTCCTATAAAAAATCTTAATGTTTCGTCCATGATAATTTTCCTTTTTATTGTATTTTACCAATAGAAAATTATTCAGCAGAAGTTAAGTAAT
>JBATIA010000638.1:0-3040 GCA_049667415.1 Ignavibacteriaceae bacterium | reverse complement strand
CTTACTTTCACTCGAAAAGCAGCAAACGAAATGATGAAGCGTGCATCTGTGCTATTGGATGATCGCTGTTCAAAAATTCGTGGTGGTACTTTTCATTCGTTTGCAAATATTACTCTAAGGAAGTACTCCAAAGCTGCAGGCTTAGACTCAAACTTTACCATTCTCGACCAGGGTGACAGCGAGGATATAATAAACTTAATCCGGACACAGGAAGGTTTGATAAGTAAGGAAAGAAGGTTCCCGAAAAAAGAAACACTAAATAAAATTTTCAGCCTATCTGTAAATACTGAAAATCCTATAGAGAATATTATTGAAGAAGATTATCCTCATTTCATTATGGAACTGGATAAAATTTTAGATGTACAGAAAATTTTTCAGCATTATAAAAGAAAAAATAATCTATTAGACTATGATGATCTGCTTGTTTATTTAAGAGATTTTCTTCAAAGCGGGAATGCAGCATCCAAAAATCTCCTCTCAACAATTAAGTTTGTTATGATTGATGAATACCAGGATACAAATAAACTTCAGGCTGACATCGTTAAGGGATTGGCGCAGCATAACGGAAACGTAATGGTAGTTGGAGACGATGCCCAATCTATATATTCTTTCCGCGGCGCTAACTTTAAGAATATTATGGATTTCCCGAGCTTGTTCCCGAATGCTGAAATAATAAAGATTGAAGAGAATTACCGAAGTGTTCAATCAATACTTGATTTTGCAAACCACATTTATGATGGGGCTGTTGAGAAATATACAAAAGCACTTTACACAAAAAAAGGGGGCGGAGAGCTTCCATTTATAGTAGCTGCTGCTACTGAAAATATGCAGTCGAAATTCATCGTCGAAAAAATTCTTGAGCTTATGGAGGAAGGTGTAAATCTTAAAGACATCTCAGTACTATTTCGCTCGTCATTTTTTTCATTCGATCTTGAAATAGAATTAGCAAAGGCTGGAATACCTTTCCAGAAATTCGGTGGAATAAAATTTATTGAAGCAGCTCACGTAAAAGATGTTCTTGCATTTTTAAGAATTGCTGCAAATCCAAGAGATATTGTCAGTTGGTATCGAGTGTTGTTATTGCACGAAGGTGTTGGTCCAAAGACTGCGCAAAGAATTTTAGATGAGCTTGCAACTGCAAGGATAACAATAGAACAATATCCGGGTTCTAAAAATGAGTTTGCATATGAAAAGCTAAAAGATCTTTTTGTAACTCTTTACAAACTTCATACAACACAAGCTCCTCCGGCTGAGCTGGTTGGGATAGTTTTCGATTATTACCATCCTCTCTTTAAAATTAAGTATGATGATTTTAATAAGCGAAGTAAAGACCTCGAAACGCTCCAGAATATTTCTGAAAACTACAGATCTCTTGATTCATTTCTTTCTGATATGGCAATCGAACCTATAATTGATAGTGTAACCGATATAAGTGAAACAGATAAAGAGGACGAATATCTTACACTTTCCACAATTCATTCAGCAAAAGGATTGGAGTGGCATTCTGTTTTTGTTATTCACGCTGTTGAAGGTTACTTCCCTTCTGTAAGGGCTGCTGAAAGTCTTGAATCTTTGGAGGAGGAAAGAAGGTTGATGTACGTTGCTTCAACGAGAGCAAAGCAAAATCTTTTTGTTACATATCCAATGCATATGTACAACCGCATTGATGGTATAACACTTTCGAAGCCATCAAGATTTATTTCTGAAATGTCAACCGACAAAGCACAAGGCTGGCTTGTGGAGGATGAGTTTTAGCCCCACTTTGAACTCCCTGGTGATTACGAGTAAGATTAAGAGTAAGAAAATCTAAACTTCAATCTTACTCTTAATCTTTCTCTTACTCTATTTCATCAAAATCATCTTCTTCGTTTCAACAAAACTTCCAGCTTTCAACTTATAAAAATAAATCCCACTGGGTAAGTCAGTGGCATTGAATTCAACTTCGTAAGTACCGGGTCGCTTATCCCCATTAACTAGTGTTGCGATTTCATTTCCTAACACATCATAAACTTTTAATTGTACAAATTGCCTACTGCTTATTGCATACTGAATACTGGTCGTTGGATTAAAAGGATTCGGTGAATTCTGATATAGATAAAAACTCTCAGGCGAATTTTGATTTTCATTAATCAATGTTGGATTAACATATGTAACCATGGCTTTCCAAAAAATCGAGACTGTATCTGTTCCTGAAATTACTATCGCTGATATTGTGTCAGTCCCAACTGCAACTGGTGCAGTGATTGTTGCTTCATAAGTTCCATCGCCAAGATCAGTTACCGGACTTAGTGACCCGGCACCTGTATTCGAAAGAATAACCTGGAGACCACTGGCTAAAAGTGTATCAGAATTATTCTTTGGAGAAATTGTAATAACAGCTTCAGATATTCCATTTGCCGGAAGCGTATCAGGTACAATCGCAATTTCAGAAAGGAAAGGATCAACAATAGTAAATAATGATTCTTTCCAAGCATCGAACATTCCCTGCAGCACATTAATAGGATCAGTTCCGGAAGGCGTATCGGGCACAACAATTTGTAAATAGGGAGTTCCTCCGTCACCAATTCTCACAACTTTAACAAAACCTGATTGAGAAGATGTTCCTCTTACTTCACAGCGTGTATCAGCACCAACAATCTTCGCTGCCTGAAGTGTGGCCATCAGTCTGTCAGCAAGCGGACCCGGAGTGTTCAGAAAAGTGGAATGCATCGTGTCAATAATAACCTGTCCAAGTAAAATATTACCCTGGATTGCATAACCGGGACCAGTAACATGGCTTTTGTAATTTAGACAATTTACTCCAGTATATGCAGCGCTTTCACCATTTCTGGTAAGGTCAACAATTCCATATTGACGAATAGTTGGATTACCTTGTGCATCATTTGCAACAAGCCAGTCGATAATTTCCTGGGGTGATAATCCTTCCAGCATTTTATTATGAGCATTTTGCTGGTTTTGTGTGAGATAAGATGCCTGAGTATGAATAGCACCGATTCCTTCAATTACGTCACTTAGAATAAATGCTCCTATTCCTCCAATT
>JBATIA010000637.1:0-3931 GCA_049667415.1 Ignavibacteriaceae bacterium | reverse complement strand
ACAATTAGGACACCTTCGAGGGGTTTGTTCTTTTCAGCCTTGCTGCACTTTGGACATAAATAAATAAAGCTTCCTTCAATTTCACTTTTTCCAAATTCCGAATTGCAATTAGCACATTTGTAATAATATGGTTTCATAAATATTAATTTTTTATAGAACACTGATTACACAGATAAAACGGATAATCACTGATCTAATCCATGAACATCAATTGAATCCGTGTCATCCGTGTTCTATTTCTTTCACATTGTTAAAGCCATAATTGCTTTTGCGGTGTGAAGCCTGTTTTCTGCTTCATCAAACACGATAGAAATATTTTCATTATCTAAAATCTCATCAGTTACCTCGTGCCCTCTGTCGGCAGGAAGAGCATGCATCAGCTTAACATTCTTATCTGCGAGTTTTATTTTTTGCTCGTCGCATATCCACGATCTATATTTTTCCAAATTAGACTTCATTTCTTTTTTACACTCGGCTTCATTATTCAAATAATCCGGAACGCTGTAAGCACCAAAGCCGCCCCAATTTTTAGGAATGACAACTTGAGCACCTTCAAACGCTTCGTCCATGTTATTTGTAAAATTAATACTTGCACCACTTGCTGCGGCATTTTGTTTTGCTTTTTTGATAATGTTTTTACTCAGAGGAAATTCTTTAGGATTCGCGACTGTTACATCAATTCCGTAGCGAGGAAAAAGTAATATTTGTGACTGCGGCACTGAAAGCGGTTTTGAATGAGTGTCAGCATAAGCCCAGGAAATTGTAACTTTTAGTCCCTTTGGATTTTTATCAAAGTGTTCAAAGATTGTCATTAGGTCTGCTAAACCTTGAAAAGGATGATACACATCATCCTGCAAAGACATAACAGGGCGTTTAGAATATTTAGCCATCTCTTTAAGATAATCCTTACCAATCCCATAAAAACAATTTCTTGAAGCAATTCCGTGTCCCATTCGAGAAAGAATAATTGCAGTATCTTTTGCAGATTCACCGTGTGACAATTGCATCTTGTCCGCAGTTAAATCGTGAGCATGGCCGCCAAGTTGTGTCATTCCTGCTTCCATCGAATTTCTGGTTCGTGTTGACTGTTCGAAGAAAATCATAAATAAAGTTTTATGCAGAAGATGCAGATGTGGTTCTTCATTTAGAAATTGCTTTTTTAATTCAAATGATGTTTTAAAAACTGTATTGAGTTCTTCCTTCGTCCAGTCTTCACAGGTAAGAAAATGTTTACCCTTAAATTTTGATTCCATTGATAAACTTTCTAAAAAATTAAATTGTTAAAATCGTAATTAAAAATTGTAACAAAAGAGTGCATAAAAAGCGGATGCTTTTACCAAATGTTCAATAGGAACTTTTTCATTTGGTGCGTGAGCTAGCTCTTCATTTCCGGGTCCAAAACCAATCACAGGAATTTTGTGAATGCCGTTTATTGTCACACCATTTGTAGAAAATGTCCACTTATCCACTTTAGGTTTTTGATTAAAGAGATCAGAAAAAGTTTTTACACCGCTTTTAATTATAAGATGATCCTCTTCTATTTTCCAGGTAGGATAATATTTTTCCATACCATATTTTAATCCGGTAAACGAAGTCTTTTGGTAATTAAGTAATTCTACTTTTGCATTCATTCCTTTTACAATTTCTCTTACCTGGTTAATAGCCAACTCTTTATCTTCACCCCAGGTTAATCTTCTATCGAGATGAATTTTAGCAAAATCAGAAACAGCGCATAACGAAGGGCTTGATGATACAAACTCGGTAACAGTTACAGATCCTTTGCCAAGAAAAGAATCAACAGAAAGTTTTTCATTTAACTTTTCAATTTCTAGTGCGGCTTTTGAAGCCATATAAATTGCATTTTTTCCTCTTTCAGGAGCGGAACCATGTGAAGATAAACCGTAAAATGAAATTTCAATTTCCATTCTACCTCGATGCCCGCGATAAATATTTAAGTTCGTAGGTTCAGTTACAATCACACAATCTGGTTTTATTTTATCTTCTTCAATAATATATTTCCAGCAAAGTCCATCGCAGTCTTCTTCCATAACAGTTCCGGTTACGTAAAGTGTAACATCATCGGGCAGTCCGATTTCTTTTAATATTTTACCCGCCGTAATCGCAGCAACTGGTCCGCCGGTCTGATCTGCAGCGCCTCTGCCGAGAACAAATCCATTTTTTATTTCACCGCCAAGGGGATCAAATTCCCAAGCATCAAGATTTCCCAAATCAACTGTATCGATGTGACCGTCAATCGCAATTATTTTTTTTCCTTTTCCAATTTTGCCGATAACATTTCCAAGCCCGTCTATTTTAGTTTCATCAAAGCCAGCTTCTTCCATCATTTGTTTTAAAGCCTTAGCAACACCTTCTTCTTCACCACTTAAAGATTTGATCTTTATCAGTTTCGATAAATTATTTGCAGTGTAGTTGCTGTATTCTTCAGCTTTATTTAATATAGTTTTTGAAAGATCCATTTATATATCCATAAGATTAATCTGAATTAAATTCTGACATTTTGTTATAGAGCCTGTTTCCTTGTGTTGTAATCTTTTTTTGATATTCCGAGTCGTCGAAAGAAATTTTAAAGCTATTCATCAATACATTACCATTCTGGATAACACTATGAATAGAACAATCCAGAATTCCGTAGATAAAATGCCCCCAAAAATTTTCTTCCAAAAAAGGAGTTGGGGGAACATAATCCCAAATAATCAGGTCAGCTCTATCTTGGATGTTGAGTAAAGAAAGATCGGGAAAATATTTTTTTACAAAATTTATTTGATCAAAATAAACTTTTTTAATCCAATCGAATGACTCTTCAAATGTCATCCCCTGATGTCTGGCAAGAAGAAAAAGCTGCTTAAATGTTCTTGCAGGATTTGAGTTCATTCCGTCAGTTCCTGTAAGGATCGGAATTTTGAATGGAGTGCGTGATAATTCCGGCAGCCCGACTGCGTTATTTAAGTTAGAATCTAAGTTATAAACAATTGCACTGCCACTATTTGCTATCGAAGCGTAATCCTCATCTGTTAAGTGAATTCCGTGAGCCAGAATGCTTTTATCATTAAGTAAACCAAACTTGAGAAGTCTATCAACCGGAAGATTATTATATTTAGAAAAACTTTCTTCTCTGTCAACTTTATCTTCACATAAATGAATGTGAATTCCGAGATTGAGTTCTTTAACTAATTCAGAAACTTTTCTGAGTGTATCGTCGTTCAAAGTAAAAGAAGCATGAAGACCGAAGATAGCTTTCAAATCTTTGCCGGTTGAATTTCTAAAGTAATTTAAATTTTCTGCAATTCCATTTTCAGAAAGTTGTTTTCCATTTCGATCAGTTGTTTCGAAACACAGCACTCCGCGAAGACCAAATTCACCAAGTACATCTGAAATTACTTTTAAACTTCCATTTGTTGAATTTGGAGATGAGTGATGATCAAAAATATATGCAACACCATTTCGAATTGACTCAAGTGCAGCCATTTGAGCAGAAGCACGAATCATTTCAGAATCAAGAGCAAGATCCAGCTTCCACCAAAGATTTTGTAGAATAAGTTTAAAATTTTCCATTGATTCTTTAATTGGAAGTCCCTTTGCTAAACGAGAATAGAAATGATCATGAAAATTTATCATCGGGACGGTTATTACTCTTCCACCGGCGTTAATAGTTTTATCAGGACTTTGCAGTGGTTGTGAAAGAAATTTATTAAAATCTTTTTTTGTGACATCCGAAATACGTCCATTAGAAATTAAAATATTTCCAAACTCAGGGATAATTTTTTGACCTGATATCTGGCATATCCAGGCATTTGTAATTGTTAAGTTATTATTTGTGTTCATAAAAATTAATGAGTCGATAGCTTTTTATTCAAACCGTTAAAACGGTTGAATAAATAAGCTGTAGTTCTTATTAACCCACGACTTAAGT
>JBATIA010000636.1:0-1797 GCA_049667415.1 Ignavibacteriaceae bacterium | reverse complement strand
CTTAGAGTTTGCTGGTTCAGGTTCATAATTGTAAAACCCAGGGAGGTCTTATCAGAAAAATCATAAATACCACGAGCACCGAGAAGTGTTTTAGATGCAAGCTGGAAAAGATCATTTTGTTCGTAAGTGATTTTAAGATCTGCACCGGGTACTAATGCTGCATCATTTCTAATTGTAAGCTGACCGATATTATAATCAACTGTGTAATCTACTCCCTCCCTTAACTCCCGGCCATTGAGCCGAACCTTTACTGAATTTTCAACGACATTGAAACCAAGCTGATAAGTTGAAGAACTCTCACCGGTGTTTTTACCTGCCATAACCCATTTATCAGGTCCTTTATCTTGCCGCGCAAAAGTTTTAGTTGTATCATAAATTGATTGATAAACTTTATCTTCCAATCCTTCGGGAATATCTCTTCCAAACGGCTCCAGTGTAGGAAATATTATTTCACCTGTTTCAGGTAAAATTGTATACCCAGGTCGCCAGTCAAAAATATTATCCGGAGTTGGACTGCCACCTGCTCCCTGCTTATCGAGCCCGAAAGCTTGAATCAGTCTAATATTACCTTGTTCTGTTGATAATTCCTCTGTAGGATCCTGCCCAACAACTTCATATTGTATTTTAAATTCAAAACCTTCCTGTTTAACATTTCTTGCACCGGTTGGATATATATTTTTAAGTCTAAGGCTCCACGCTTCTGTAAATTTGGGTTGAAGATTTTTAGGTTTTACAAGTTTAAGAGCAATTAGTGTATCATTTTCAGTGACGGTATTAATAAATTGACCATAAGTAATATCACCTGGTCCCTGTTTGAATGCAATTCCAATTATGTCTTGCTCGTTTAAGGAAGTTTTAAAAGAAATATAACCGGTTTCCGGATGAAGAGTGTAATCAATATCCGGTTGAAGTAACAGGAACCTACCCGTTTCCGATATTCCCGCTATAGGATTATCAAGCGGTTTTGTATATGTGGTATCATAAGTCTGCCCGGTTGCAATCGGAGGTAAATCGATAAAACAATTTGCATATCTTATTTTTGATTGATCTGCTGTGATGACATTAATAGATTTCCAAACTTCAATTTCATTTACCTGGAAATTAGGATTAACCTGTGCGGGAATATTACTATAGAAATTTTCAAAAAGATTTAGACTCCGGTCAGCATAGTCTTTATCTATAAAATAATGACTTTCAGAATAATCGTATGCCCTTACCGTATATTCCTGGGCAGTTGAGCCACCGGATACTGCTACTTCTTTCGTTTCACCTTTCTTCTGGCTGGCAAGAGTAGTTAATCTGAACGGACCCATTTTAAATTGAGCTTTGACACCAAAAAGAGCTTCTGCACCTCCAATTAAAGACGGGGTTTGCATCGAAACGTTTCCTGCTTCAATACTTTGAATTATTTCATCATCATAACCGGTGTACTTTATTTTTAGCTGGTTTTCATATTCAAAAGTTCTTTCAGTATTCCAGTCAGCGCTGATGTTAAGCTTATCGCCGATAGTTCCGCTTACGTTAATTTGTACTTGTTGTTTAAAATCCGGTTCATTCCTTGTGTTACCAAGTCGTGATGCAGTAACACCTTCAGTTGTTTCGCTTCGCCAGGCACCGTGAATTTGAACCGAGCCGCCAATCTTCAAACTTATCTTTGGTTCACCAAAAATGCTTAACACACCAACACTTGGCAGAGGAATTTCAAAGTCGGTAAAGCTGGTTATTAATTCGCCAAGTCCAACTTTCCCTTCTTTAAGCTCATAAGTATAACCAAGCTTGGCCCACTCTTCTCTTTCC
>JBATIA010000635.1:0-9546 GCA_049667415.1 Ignavibacteriaceae bacterium | reverse complement strand
AACCTCCATTAACTTAATTAAAATATTTAATGATGGACCAGATGTATCTTTAAAAGGATCGCCAACTGTATCGCCAACAACAGCAGCTTTATGCGTATCTGAACCTTTACCTCCGAATGCGCCTGCTTCTATATGTTTCTTTGCATTATCCCATGCGCCACCTGCATTAGCCTGAAAGATTGCCATCAAAACACCAACTACAGTAACACCTGCTAGCAATCCACCTAAGGCTTCTTTACTTATAAATCCAAAAACAATAGGCGTTAAAACTGCAAGTAGGCCTGGTGCAATCATTCTTTTTATGGCGGCAGCAGTTGCAATATCAACACACTTAGCGTGGTCCGCTTTTGCTTTTCCTTCCATCAAGCCTGGTATTTCTTTAAACTGACGTCTAACTTCTTTAATCATATCGAATGCCGCCGTACCGACTGCACTCATTGCCATTGAGCTAAACAGGAATGGCAAAATTCCTCCGATGAACAATCCAGCCATAACATAAGGATTGGAAACATCTATTGTTGCAATTTTTGCTTGTGATTGAAAGGCACTGAATAGTGCAAGTGCAGTTAAAGCAGCAGAACCAATTGCAAATCCTTTACCAATCGCTGCAGTAGTATTCCCAACTGCATCAAGTTTATCAGTTCTTTCACGAACTTCTTTCGGAAGTCCACTCATTTCTGCAAGACCTCCAGCATTATCTGCAACAGGGCCGTAAGCATCAACTGCTAATTGAATACCTGTTGTTGACAACATTCCAACAGCAGCTATTGCAATGCCGTATAATCCTGCAAAGTAATATGATAATACAATTGCTATAGCCACATAGAGTACCGGAAACGCAGTTGATTTCATTCCTAAAGCTAAACCGGCGATGATATTGGTTGCAGGTCCTGTTTGCGATTGAGCAGCAATATTTCTTGCAGGCGATCTAGATTCAGCAGTATAATACTCTGTTGTTAATCCAATTGCAATACCAGCCAGCAGACCAATTATTGTAACAAAGAAAATATTTGTAGCTGTTAGCTGAATTAATAAACCGGTGACATCAACTGAAGGACTGACTGCATTAGGAACGAAATAATTGATAACCGGATAGGCTAATAAAATCATGACTCCACCGGCACCAAAAGTACCAATATTTAATGCGGTTTGCGGATTACCACCTTCCTTAGTTTTTACAACAAAGGTACCTAGGATGGAACAAATAATTCCCAGTCCTGCTAAAAGTAACGGCAGTACTATCAAATTAAAATTTTCGTAGACAATTCCAAGAACCATCGTACCAACAATGGAACCGACAAAACTTTCAAAAAGATCGGCGCCCATCCCGGCAACATCTCCAACGTTATCCCCAACGTTATCAGCTATTGTAGCAGGATTACGGGGATCATCTTCAGGTATTCCTGCTTCAACTTTACCAACCAAATCAGCGCCAACGTCTGCAGCTTTTGTATAAATTCCGCCACCCACACGTGCAAACAAGGCGATAGAAGAAGCTCCAAACGAAAAACCTGTTATCACATTAATAACTACTATAATATTTGTGGTACCGTCAGGATTTAAGAATATGTCCGAATAAATTATAAATAGTAAACCTAAACCTAATATTCCAAGTCCAACAACTGACATTCCCATAACTGTACCACCAGAAAAGGCAACGTTCAATGCGCTGTTCAAACTTTTCCTGGCAGCATTAGTTGTTCTAACATTAGCGGAAGTAGCGACCCTCATTCCGAAAAATCCTGCCAGGGCTGAACAAAATGCACCGAAAATAAAAGATAAAGCTATTACTGGACTGCTTTCGGGTGAATTCCAATTAGCAACTGCTAAAAGAACCGCAGCAATAACTACAAAAATAGCCAGTACTTTATATTCTCTTTTTAAAAATGCCATAGCCCCTTCTCGAACATAGCCGGATATCTCAATCATTTTTTCTGTACCGGGGTCCTGACGGCTAACCCAGTTAGCTTTAAATAAAGCAAAAACAAGTGCGATTATTCCTAATACAGGTATTATATATATCCAATCAGGCATATTATTTCTCCAATTAAAGGATTTGCTGATTAAAATCGTAAATACAAATACATATTTTTACGATCTTACAAGTTATTAGTAATAAAAAATCCTCAAAGTAATTTCTGATTTTATTCTGTTTTAACTATGAGGATTTCAAATTCAATTTCAATTTTATATGTTCCCCTCTGATTTTATTTCAGAGGGGAACTGCAAGTGTTTGATAATTAGTTAATTCTAATTATTAACCGCCTAATAATTCATGCTCACCAGCTTCTTTATAAATTCTGATGATAGGTCGTTTAATCATTTCCCACTTCTTTGCATTAGGATCGTATTTACAATTTGCAAATGCATCCCAATTTTTATTATCCAGGCTGGGTTTATCAGCCCTGAAGTAGTATCCAGGCCATCTTGTTTCATCACGGAATAGAAGTGTTCTTACATGAGCTTCAGCCTGCCACATACGGTGTACATTTTCCCAGCATCTCATTAATTCGTGTAAATCAGGAGCTGCAAGTTTTGCAGAATCTTCTTTTAACAATGCTAGAAGGTCCAAACCTTTTTCCAATAATTTTTGGCTGGTTGTAAATCCAGTAGAAACTCCACCTGCGTATTCATCCATAATTTTCTGTAATCGGAACATGAACATTTTAGGAAGAATATAATCAGGACTAACATCAGGTGTAACTGTTTTACCACTGAACTGAGCATAAGTATTTAGTGGTTCAAGAATTTCTTTCTTCAATCCTTCAATCATTGTTGCATCAACTTTAACTGCATCTGGATGATCTACGATATAATTAATAGCAGCTTTTGCAGCAATACGTCCTTCTGCATGTGAGCCTGATGAGAATTTATGACTTGAAGCACCGGAAGCATCGCCTGCACAGAATAATCCATTTATTGTTGACATACAATCATAACCCCAGAAGTATTCTTCTGGAGCAACATCTTTAGGACCGCTGACCCATGCACCGGAAGCACCAGAGTGTGAACCGATAAAATAAGGTTCGGCAGCGGCAATTTCAGAAGCTTTTTCTTCAGGTGCTGTATTAGTAGCTGCCCATAGGATCGCCTGCGAAATTGTCATATCAAGGAAGTCTTCCCAAGCTTCAGATTCTAATTCTTTAAGCTTTTTCTTTGCTGCTTTTTCGTCACCTGCAGAAGCTGCTATTTTACCAATAGCTTCTTCTGTTCTCATAGAAATTGGACCCTTACCATCCTGAACATCCAGCATCATTAACCAGTTACGTAAATTTGCAGGAACAGGTTTTACTTTACCATAAGGAAGCCACTTATCCAATTCTGGTTTGCGGGTTTCCATATAGTTTTCATCAAATCCGTTCGTTGCACGTGATTTGAATAATAAGAACCAGGCACCAACCGGTCCATAAGCATCTTTAAAACGAACAGGAATAAATCTTACTTCCTGGCATGTCATTTCTGCGCCAGCTTTTAATGTAAAGTAAGCACTTGAACCTGAGTTCCATGGTGGATACCATGCGCGTCCAAGACCTTCGCCAGATGAACGTGGTTTAAATACGTGAACAGCACCACCCATCGCAACGAGTACTGCTTTAGCTTTAAACACATAAAATTTCTCTTCACGAACACTGAAACCAACTGCGCCTACGCAACGATCACCGTCCATAATTGGACCAACGATGAAAACTCTTTCATAAATATTTTCATTACCAACAGCATTTTTTGCTGCTTCTGCAACGATAACTTTATAAGATTCGCCGTTGATCATTAACTGCCATCTTCCTTCATGAACATAGCCGCCTTTTTCATCTTTCCAAATCGGGAGTCCCCATTTTTCAAAAAGATGAACACTGGAATCCACGTGGCGAGCAATATTAAAAACTAAATCTTCGCGGGTAATACCCATTAGATCATTACGTACATAATCAACATAATCTTTCATAGTATTCTGACCATCTTTTAGCCCGACATACTGATTGATTGCCGATAAACCCATTGCCACTGCACCGCTGCGATCCACTGCAGCTTTATCAACAAGCGTAACTTTTAATCCTTTTTTCTTAGCCCAGTAAGCTGCTTCAACAGCTGCTCCGCAAGCTGCCATTCCACCACCAACAATGAGAAGGTCAGTGGTGACTTCTACGGTTTCAAAATTAGCCATTTTTATTATCTCCTATTATTGGTTTTGTTTTATAATGTTGCAACTTTATCCATACCCAAAGCAGCCGGTTCAGAACATAATGATGTGCTCTTCAGATCATCGTGAGTAGCGAATCCACCATTTGGTTCTGCTTTACCTTCCTGGGTTGTACGGATGGGAAATTTAAATCTTTTCAAACTTCCATTTCTAAATTTCACTGTCCAGAGAATGCTGTCAGTGCTTCGCATTGGTGTAACTGTTGCACCTAATGGAACGAAATCTGCATAGCCACGAACTTCAACTGCCTGTGTAGGACAAATTTTAACGCAGTTGTAGCATTCCCAGCACATTTCTGGTTCGCGATTATAGGCTTTCATTTTACCTTTGTCTAAGACCATAAGGTCGTTTGGACAAATGAACTGGCAAGCTGTTTTATCCAGCGCTTTGCAGCCGTCACACTTATCTTGTAATACATAACTTGGCATTATTATATCTCCTTGTTTTAATTGGAATGATAAATAAATTTTGTTTGATCGATGACATTTTTTTTAAGAATTATTTTTTTGTTTTTGCTTCACCGGTTGCATGACCATGCATTTTTACTTCAACTTTGTTTTCCAGGTGAGCATAATAATCTTTTAGTACTGCTAAAACTTCCGGGCGACTGAATTCAAAAGGAATATCTCCGCCTTCCGATAATCCTTTTCTTAGCGCAGTGCCGCTTAAGAATAATCTGTCTTCTTTTGGATGTGGACAGGTTTTCATTGATGCCATTCCACCGCACTTGTAACACCAGAATGTCCAATCAATTGGAAGCATCTTACATTCTAAAGCACCATCCCATAATTTGAAGTAAGATTCCTGGGCATCAAAAGGTCCATAGTAATTTCCAACACCCGCGTGATCTCTGCCAATGATCATGTGTGTACATCCGAAATTTTGGCGGAAGAGCCCATGTAACAATCCCTCTCTCGGTCCGGCGTAACGCATATCTAACGGGTAACCTCCCTGAACTACACGATCTTTCAAGAAGTAGTTTTCAACTAATGTGTCGATGCATTTAACTCTAACATCGGCTGGTATATCACCAGGTTTTAATCCACCAACCAATTGGTGTATGTACAAACCGTCAGAGACTTCAATTGCAATTTTTGCAAGGTATTCATGTGATCGATGCATTGGATTGCGAAGCTGGAGTGCCGCAATTGTTCGCCATCCTTTTTCTTCAAAGATCTTTCTGCTTTCAGCCGGTCTTTGGTAAATGCCTTTGAACTCTGTTGGGAAGTAACTTTCTGAAAGAACTTTTACCGGACCCGCGATATTCCAATCCTTCTGTTCCATAACCATTTTAACGCCGGGATGTTCAGGATCAGTTGTGGTAAAAACATGCTTGCATTCAAAATCCTTATCGATCTGATAAGATTCAGTAACCTTCATCGTCCCCATTATTTCATTAGTTTCACCTGAGATCAAACACAGTTCTGTGCCTTTCTCAATTTTTTTATCATGGGACAGTGTGATCGGTATAGGCCAGAAAAGACCATTGGTCATTTTCATATCAGCGCAAACACCTTTCCAATCATCTTTACCCATGTATCCTTCCAGAGGTGTAAAACCTCCGATACCAAGCATAATCAGATCTCCGGTTTCGCGTGAAGACATAACCAGCTTGGGAAGTTTTTCAGCTCTCTTTAATTCTTCTTCTTTTTCCTTTCCACTTAGAAGTAAAATCTTCAGTTTATCACTTCCATGTGGACTAATTAATTTTGATTCTGCCATATAAACTCCTTAGTTATTAATTATAAATTTATTTCTTGAATAGATGACACAATTTTGGGATAATTTTAAAGGTTGGTTATTTGAAAAAAGTCGGACAAAATTAATAACTTGCTCAATCATGGTTTACCTGATTGTCAGACGTATATGTTGATCTATTTATGACCACATTTGTCCTTGATTTTAAACGACTTTATGGAATAATTCCATTAATTCACTATTGAAAAATAGCCGTAAATAGTTGTAAAATTCAACGAAAATGCAGATTCTGTACTCATTCTGTTGCTACGAAAAATAGTTTATCGTCTTACGCAATGCACCCGGTCAAACTTTCCAAGGAAATAACTATTTAGCAGAGTAAATTAATTACATCCCTTTATAAGGATTGAGCCCAATCTCATTAATTTCTTCAACAAATTCGTTAAAGATTCCTGGTAATTTTTTGTACTCATCAATCGAAAGTTCGAGAATTTTTACTCTCTCAGGTTCAAGAACAAGCTGTTTTAATTTCTCCTGAACGTTTTCCATCCTCTTGTTTGCTAACTCACTGCCCTTTATGTAATGGCATTGGTAATCATCACCGTGTTTACAACCTATCATCATTATTCCATCAAAACCTCTCGACAGCGCATCTGCAATCCACACAACATTTACGGAGCCTAAACATCTTACAGGAATTACTCTAATGTTTGGATCATACTGCAATCTGTATTTACCAACAATATCTAAAGAAGGATAGGCATCGTTTTCACAAAGGAAAGCTAGAATCCTCGGTTTTTCCTCAAACTCATCCGGTATCTCAACGACTTTAATCATTGAAGCGATCATATGGACTGAATAATCTTTGAAGGAAATAATTCTTTCCGGGCAGGAACCAAGGCATATTCCACATCTTCTACATCGATAAAGATTTGGAAGTGGAGTACCTTTTTCGTCTTCGTCTAATGTTCCGAAAGGACATTCCTCAGTACAACGTTTACATTGTGTACAGCGCTGCAAAAAGAAATCAGGAAACGATTGATCCCCTGCTCTAGGATGAACAGCTTTACCTGTTTTAGCGGAATGTAACATTTGGATGGCTTTTAATGCAGCACCATAAGCATCGTTTTTACTGGATATGATATCCATTGGAGATCTAACGGTACCTGCAGCATAAATACCAGTCCTTCTCGTTTCATAAGGGAAACAAATATAGTGTGAATCAGGGAATCCATATTTCAACGTGGGTAGATCTGTGCCTTGCCTGTACGACAGATTCAAAATCTTTGCGCCTACCTCTGCTGATTCGGCTGCTTTCTTTCCATCAAGTCCCTTTCCATCGCTACTTATTTCTTCACCAGTTTCAATTTCACCAGCTAAAGTTGAAGGAACCATTCCGGTTGCTAGTACGACAACTTCCGATTTGATTTGGATCTTTTCACCCAGAAGTGAGTTATCAACATCAATTAGAATTGTCCCATCATTTGCTTTGTTTAGAGCACCAACATCTCCCTTAGTAAGAAAAATATTATTTTCGTTTTGAACATGCTTGTAAAAAAGTTCGTTTTGGGCTATAGTCCGCATGTCCCTATAGATAATATAAATCAAAGCATTCGGATATTTTTCTCTAACGTACAGTGCTTGCTTTAACGAAACGGAGCAGCAGACGGAGGAACAATATGGTAAATGTTTTTCATCGCGGGAACCTGCACATTGAATAAAAGTTATACTCTTAATCGGTTTACCGTTAAACGCAGAATTACTTGTGCCGTTTTTAAATGATTCTTCCAACTGCATATTAGTTATAACATTATCAAATTTTCCGTAACCTAACTCTCCGAGCTTTTCAGGATTATATTGCTTCCATCCTGTTGCTTGAACAATTGCGCCAACCTTTACAGTCTCTGTTTCTTTATTACCATTAATAATGAACTTAGCATCAAAGTTGCCTGGCTGCCCGGAAATTTTATCGATAGTACAAGATTTGATTACTTTTATTTTATCGTTTGATTCTGCTTCAGAAATCAGATCCTCTATTTTAGTAGGTTCGGGAGTTGTAAACGGATCTTGAGATGGAGCAATTTTATAAATTTTATTAAGCCATCCTCCAAGTTGATTTTCTTTTTCAGTCAAGATAACTGAATAACCTGCCTTGGCAGCAGCTAATGCTGAAGTTATTCCTGATACACCACCACCGACAACAAGAATAGTTTCATTAATTTCATTTTCCGTTGCTTCAGGTGGTTCGCTATTTTGAACTTTTGCAATTCCCATACGAAGATAATCTGACGCTAACATTTGAGTATCTTCATCATTGGATTTATGCGTCCATACAACGTTCTCTCTTAGATTAACCCGGTCGATTAATACGTTAGAATCAAACTTAAAAACGTCTGAAAGGAACCTTTGCGAGCAGGCACCAATAACAACACGATTTAATTTTTCATTTTCAATATCTTTTTTAATTGACTCAACACTTTCTTCACTGCACAACCAGGGATTGATTTTGCATACTGGTATTTTGCTTTCGTCAGTGGCAACTTTCGCAAGTTCATCCATATTCAGACAATCACCAATTTCACAACCGGAGCAAAGATAAACTCCAACTTTAGTTTCTATTGCCATGATTTAATTCCCTTTAATTTTTTGAATAGCTTTTAACACTGAACCGGTTGCTTCCTGAACAACACCGGCAACATCTTTTGGCTTAGAGTTTACACCGCAGCTTATCATCCCATTACCATTTGATTTGAAAAACCCGCTAGCATCAATCAATGCTTTATCAACCGGTAAGTTTTTAACAGTTGGCTCCATTCCTGTAGCTAATACAACAAGATCTACAGCATTTTGCATCAGATTTCCAGTTAAAGTATTTTCTGCTTCAACAATTAATTTATTGGAAGACGAATCCGAAAATACTTTAGCGACTTTGCCTCTGTGAAAATGAACCTTCTCGTCTTTCTGTACCTTGATATAAAAATCTTCGAATAATCCGTACGAACGCAGATCAATGTAGTGTAAATGAATTTCTGCATCCGGATGTTGTTCTCTTATATATTGTGACTGCTTAAGTGAAGCCATACAGCAGATTGATGAACAGTATTCCAGATGATCATTATCTCTCGATCCTGCACACTGTACGAAAGCTACACTCTTAATTTCCTGTTTTGTTGAAGGTCTGAGTATTTGACCCTGAGTAGGTCCATCGGTTGCAGCCAATCTCTCCATCATAACGTTTGTAATTACATCAGGATATTTTCCAAATCCCAGAATGTCTAATTTGTTCGCATCGTAAGGTTCCCATCCGGTTGCCCAGATAACTGATTTGGCTTCAACAACAATTTCCTTATCCTTTTCATTTAAATCGATTGCTTTATACTTGCAAACTTCAACGCATTTATTGCAACTTGTTCCTTTGCAAGTATTCATATCAATAACATATTTCTGAGGATATGCATTCTCATAAGGAATATATATTGACGTAGTTTCATCCATCAAATAATTGAATTCATTTTTTCTTTTTTCGGGACAAACTTTCACACAATCTCCGCAAACGGTGCATTGATTGTTCACATACCTGGATTTAAGCTTTAAAGTCGCTTTATACTTCCCGGATTGTTCATCTACTTTAGTGACTTCTGCCAAAGTAA
>JBATIA010000634.1:0-7510 GCA_049667415.1 Ignavibacteriaceae bacterium | reverse complement strand
ACTTAATAAGCAGCTCATAGCTCTTCCAACGCCAATTGGTCTTGGTGTTGAATCACAAACTTTTACTCAAAGTATTGACGGTACTATTTGGACTGAATTTCAGCGAACATATAGTTACGAGAATAGTTCTGGCCAAACGATAACTCAGATGGGTGATCTGGACTTTTTCCCTGGAGCGTTTACTGGAACAAAAAACATTTCAATGACCTTTAACACAGGTGGTGCAGCTATGGACTTTGCACCGGGAATGCAATTTAATGCTGATGTTGAATATACATACATAATAACAGGTTTAGATTTAACCGGTATAAACCCAAATACTCTGGATTTTGTTTACATCGATGCAAATGGAAATATGTATGCTGTTGAATACGCCTATGTATCTATGGATATAAACACTGGAATGTTGAAAGTAAAAGATGCAATACTACCTCACTTTTCACGATACGGCTTCGTAAACTAATTCCCCTGGAGGAAACGAATGCAAAAGATTACATACAGCAAATTTGAGCACGAGCTCAACAAGTTTCTGAAGGAGTATCTTGCAGATGATTCATACGATCATCTGAAAGAAAGGCTGGATCTACCTGAAAAGAAAGCAGATTTAGTTGCTGAAAAAATAAATGAATTCTACAGGGAACAGCTACAAATCGATAAACATCCTGCAAAAGACCGAATCAGAGTTGACAGGATAATTACTTTTTCAGAGAAAAATTTGCCGCCAGAAAAGTTTTACAAATTACTTGTTGAAATCGGCAGGATTTGTATTTCCGAAGGCAAGGTAGATCTTGCAAATGAGATATTTAAAAAAGCTAATAAGTTAACAAACAATGATCTTACAAAAGCTGAGTCACTTCTCGGATTAGCAGATGTTTTCAGCAGGAAAGCTAAATGGACCAAAAGTATGGAAGCCATTTACGATGCAAAGGCGCTGTTTAAATCGATACCTGACTACCGTGGATTAGCAAAATGCGAAAACCTTCTTGGGACAATCTTCGGAGAGCTAGGAGACATATTAAAAGCTAAGAAGCATTTACTGACCAGTTTGTCCCTTATAAAAAGTGATGAAGATTTAGAACTGGCAGCTAATTTATATTCGAACCTTGGAATTGTGTACAGCATCCAGGAAAGCCCCGAGGCTTCAATTAGCAATTTAAACAGGGCTCTGGCTTTATACAACAAACTTGGTAATCAGAAATGTGCCTCAGAGGTTAGTCTGAATATTGGTATAGTTCATTATGAATCGGATAGCTTCGAAGATGCTATGGTTGCCCTCGATTCAGCAATTGAAACTGCAAAGGAAGGTAGCTTTCTATCTGTTCTGTGTCTTACTTACCTTGCCAAAGCTCAGGTGCTTATTAAGTTAAATAACTTTTATTATGCTTCCGAGTTTGCCAACAATGCATTAGAGATCAGCCATAATTCAGATGATAAATTAACCCTTGCTGATATTTATAAAGTAAAGGGAATAATTGAAAGACATTTGGAAAACTTTGCGGCTTCTGAGACTTATCTCCTTAACAGCTTAAGAATAAATAATAGTCTTAATAATGAGTTGAATGTAGCAGAAACATCATTTGAGCTGGGTCTGTTATATGAAAAGATGAAGGACGCTGATTCTAGAAATATTTATTTAAAGAGATCACAAAATTACTTTAAGAATATTGAGGCTAATGCAAAGGTTGATATGATTGAAGAAATGTTAGGCTTTAGTGCAGCATTATAATCTAGTTGCTTATAAAGAGGTAAAAATGAATAATAAAAATAAAAGTATAGTTAAGGATTTAAAACAACTCCTTAATAATTACCTGACGAAAAAATCAGCACAAGATTTTATTAGAATTCTTGATGAGGATATTTCAGTAAAACCGGACAAGCAATCCGAGATATCTGAAGCAGATAGATTGCAAATTGAGTATGAATTTCCAAATGGTATTAATTATAGGATACCGGTGGATAAGGTGATTACATACTGTGCAAAGGAATTATCTGAGGAAAAGTATTTTAATTTAGTGCTGGATCTTTCCCAATTAATGCTTTTTGCGGGCGAGATTTCATTTTCATTAGAAATTGCTGAGGATTTATTAAGTAAGCTGCTTTCAAACGGGAAACCCGCAGGTATTAAGGCTGAAACTAATTTGATGATCTCTAAAATATACTGGTCTCAGGCACATTGGGACGAGTGCAGTTACTACATAGATGAGGCAATGAGCATATTTAAATCAATCAAAAGTGAACCGGGAATTGCAAAATGCGAGAATATGCTTGGGACGTTATATGGTGAGAAAGGTGATTTCGACGAGGCTCAAAAGCATTTGAAAAATGCTCTAAATCATTTAACCGATGAAGACGATTTATCAGCGCGGGCAATGATTTTAACAAATCTTGGAATCATAAATACAGTGAAAGGAGATTACGAAAAAGCTGTTTGGAATTATAAAAACGCTGCTGAAAAATTTAATCAACTTAACGATGTAAGAAGGTTAGCCAGAGTTTATCATAATACAGGGATGTTATATACCAGGATCGAAAGTTATGATGCAGCCCTGGATGAATTTAACAAGTGCATAACACTTTCTCTTGAAAACGATTATTTATCAAATTGCGCTGTAGCTTATATAGGTAAGGCATTCATCTATACAAAGATAAAAAATCCAGCTTTGGCCGATGCTTATACAGATAAAGCTATGGAAATTGCATATAAGCTTAACGATACTCTTTCTATCGCAGACATTTATAAAGTTAAGGGAATGATACAAAACGATATGAGCAATTTTGAGCTTTCAGAAGAATTATTTGAAAATAGCGTACGCCTGAATAAGGATATTGAAAGCAAATTAAATGAGGCAGAGAGTTCGGTTCAGCTGGGTGAACTTCTTCAAAAAAGTAATAGAAAAGAAGAGGCTAAACTATATTTACAAGCAGCAACAAATTTTTTCAATGGGTTAAATCATGAAAAAATAAAAGCTGGTCTTATTGAACAAAGTATTTAAAATTATTTTAATTAAAAGTTTTATCAAAGTAGATATCACAGAGGAAAAGTAATGAAAACTATTTCAGCAATTTTAATGGTCACTCTGTTATTTCTTTTAGGGTGTGATACCTCTGGTGATCTGTCCGTAAATAATTCTGAAAGCAATCTTCGGACATCATTCTCTAAAATAACCGAATATGAGCTGATACCCCTTCCCAACAGGTCACCCTTGTGGATGGATAGTGTGTTTACAATGAGCAAGGTAATAGATGGTTCGACTGGCGGAAGAATGATTATGGATAAATACTACATTTCAGAAGAGGGTGATTCTGTAAAAATACAAGCTGATTTAAGAATACCTGAAGGTGCATTTCAGGGAACTGAAACAATTACAATGACTGTTGATGATGAATATGCTGCAGTACATTTTTATCCTGAAATGGTTTTCGATGATACTTTAAAACTTTTCCAGAGCTTTGAGGGTTTGCATTTAGAAAATTATCCAACAGGAACAATTGATTTTGTTTTTATTCGTGATGATGGTTCACTTGAACTTATAAAGAAAAACGGTGTGCAGGTTGTAGTTCCTCAGGGAATTGTAAGAGTTCAGAATGCTAAACTTCTACATTTTTCAAGATATGGATGGATTAAGAAGTCGGGACCAATTTTCCAGATTTATCCAGACATTGCTATCGATTAATAATCTAGAATATTATAATCTGGAAGTAATAAAATTTTGGTATAGTAAAATCATTAACAAAGAGGGAATATAATTCAAGATTCTATCCCTTTTCTCGATATAATCCCCTTCTGATAATAATGTTTTACCTCTTTCATCTCTGTTACCAGGTCAGCTAATTTAATTAATTCTTCAGGACAATATCTCCCGGTTAATATAAGCTCAACCCACCCTGGTTTCTTTTTTATCAACTCAATCAATTCTTCTGTTCTAATCAGCTTAAAGTAAATTGCTACAATTGCTTCATCAAGTATTATCAAATCATATCCACTACTGAGCATTTTTTCTTTGGCTGTTTGCAATCCTTTTCCAGCTTTGGCTAATTGTTCTTCGCTTGGAAGTTCCTTCTTATAAACAAAATCATCTCCGCAGAACTGTTCAATTGTAATCCATTCAGACAAATACCTGAGACTATTCAGTTCATTGTATGGGTATTCTTTCATAAACTGGGCAATGTAAGTCTTCAATCCAAAACCTGCTGCACGCACAGCCTGCCCGATTGCAGCAGTTGTTTTGCCTTTACCGTTACCAGTATAAATTTGAATGAAGCCTTGTTCTAGTTTATTAATCATATTTCCTCTTTGGAAAATTTTTCGTTTTCATTAATCTATAAGCCTGGTTTAAATGTCTTTCATCATGCTTTGGAACTATAATCAGCACATCACCAAGATTTATCCTTACTAAAATATTTGCCGGGGAACTGAGTCTTATTTTCTTTAAATCAATGCATAGTATTTTGTTGATTTGCTCAATAAACTGTTTTGATAAGTTAACATAATCCTCAACAATAGTTTTTCGAACGGCACTTTTGTGGGGAATAAACACTTTAAAGGTCTTAAATTTTTTAACATTGGCAGGATCAACAGCTTTTGTAATCATCTTCCCCATAAAACTCTGCGAATATAAATAATCCTTTTCTGAACCAGTCGGTAATGGCTTTACAAACTTTTCAATCTTAGCCAGATATAGTTGGTTAGTTCTAATTATATGATTTATACATTCCCCAACGCTCCAAATTTCAAAAGATGGCTTCCAGTTGAGTTGATTTTCAGATAAATATGAGAAGTTACTCAAAGCCTTCTCAATATTTTCTTCAGTTGAGTTTATGTATTCTTTAATTATTTGATGAGAGTAAAGCATTATCCGACTATATAAATGTGATGCTAATTGATAAACAAATTTAATAATTAAAGTTTAGGAAGCGTTAACGGAGTAAGAAACGGTCTAAGCTTTTAAAGTGAAAGTCTCACCTAAATCTCTTAAGCCAACTTTGATATTATAGTTCTTGCTTGATTTATTCAACCATCTCAATGGTTCATAAATCATATCACCGCTATCGAAAGTCTTACAATGTATCGGAATAAAATATTTTGCACCGAGATGATATTCAGCCATGACAAGAGCTTCTTCGGGTGTGCAGTGATATTTTCTCCACGTCTTATATGCTCCAATAGTCATAATTGCAATATCCACATTTACATTTCTGTGTTTCTTCAGCTTATCGGTAAATGTTGTATCTCCACCAAAATGTATTTTTTTACCTTGCCTTTCCATTATAAAAGCATTAAAGCTCCGTCCATCTTTAAAATGCCCGCCCGATCGGTCTTTTTCACCCGGATAACGCCAGCCAAAATGCTGAACCTCTACTCCTTTAAAATTAACTCCATTAAGACTTATTCTTTCATCCCAATCAACTTCGTGAATAGACTTCCACTTCAGATCTTGAATCACATCCCTGGTATTGTAAGCTATAATACAGTCCAGTTCGTTCGGATATGTCTCTGTAATTGCTTTCAGCGTTTTATAATCCATATGATCCATATGAGCATGAGATATAAGAACCACATCTGGTTTTGGAATTTCATTAAGCATCAGGGCCGGAAGGCTGGCTCTTTGCGGACCGAGAATAAATCCTTCAAAATAAATTCCTACGGCTTCAAAAAATACCGGGTCTGTGAGTATTATCTTACCGAAAAAATTAATTAGAACAGTTGCATGTCCAATCCAGGCAATATTTATTTCATTATCCTTCCAACTATCAACATCAGGATTTGAGGCAGGTTTTATCATGTTCTCAACGGAAGCAGCTTTTAATCCCTTCATGAACTGTGGGGGAATAACCATTGAGCCAAGCGTTATTAGAGCACCATTTCTTAAAAATTTTCTTCTATCCACTTTGTCTTTCTTTTAAAATTACTCGGCTGTAAGATTCAGAAAACCAGTTGAACATTTAAAATATCACAAAGAAACAATAATTGATTCTTAGGGTGATAAAATTTAGTTTACACTACTCTTTATTTAATAAATAATAATTTAAAATGATAGACATTCTCATTTCTCTTATTGTTGCAGGAATTGCGGGCTCAATTGCACGTTCTTTGTCGGGATTTAGCCGTGGCGGGTGCATTATCTCAATAATAGTTGGATTTATTGGTGCAATGATAGGTGCGTGGCTATCCCGTGAATTACAGTTTCCAGATCCTTTCGTTTTAGAAATCAGGGGGACCAGTTACTACATTTTGTGGACGATAATCGGTGCGGTTATTTTTACTGTTGTACTAAGTTTGATCACACCAGATAAAAAGAAATAGTTGTAATCGAATGGGAACTCACTACAAAGGCTCAAGGAAAACAACAGAGGCTTTAAACACCTATATAAAATTAATCCGCTCTGCCGAGTCGTTGAGCTCTAAAATTAATTTAGAGCTTAGGATATACGGATTAACTGAAAGCCAGTTTGGAGTTCTGGATGCTTTGTTTCATCTTGGACCAATGAAACATAAAGAAATAGGCAAAAAGATTTTGAAAAGCGGAGGAAATATTACAATGGTAATAGATAATTTGGAAAAACAAGATTTAGTTAAACGAAAAAGAGGAGAGAAAGATAGAAGACATTTTATAATTCATCTGACAAAAAGTGGAAAGAAAAAAATATCAGAAGTATTACCTCAAATAGTAAATGTAATAAAGAAACATTTGGAAGTGTTGGATTCAGCAGAGCAAAAAGAACTGGGTCGTCTCTGTAAAATTATCGGACTGCAAGTACGCTATTAAATTAAGATTTAATTTTTAATTTATACTCCTCTAAAATCCTCGGTAGTATTTCCCCTGCTTTTCCAAAAAATGAATAATTGGCAATTGAAGAAAGTGGTGTTTCTTCAATATTAACTTCCACTATAGTCGCTCCGCTATGCTTTGCAGTATAAACCAATCCTGCCGCAGGGTATACTATAGCAGAGGTTCCAACAACAAAAAAAACATCCGCACTGATTGCTGCTTTTTCTCCCCCAAGAAACTGATCTTCCGGAAGATACTCACCGAACCAAACAACGTCAGGACGAATTAAACCACCACACTCACATTTAGGAACACCCCCGGAGAAATCAAGTTCTTCATTAAAAAACTTTTTGCAGTTGATACAAAAATTTCTTTCGATATTACCGTGAAGTTCAAAAACAGTATTGCTACCAGCTCTACGATGGAGGTTATCAATATTCTGGGTTACAACAGAAACATTCTTAAAATAGTTTTGCATCTCTGCAATCGTGAGGTGGGCAGCATTTGGTTTAGCTTCGTGTATGATTTTTTTTCTGTGATTATACCATTCCCAAACCATCTCCGGGTTTCTGATAAATGCGTTAAAGTTAGCCAGCTCTTCGGGTTTAAGTTTATTCCAGATTCCATCTTTTCCCCTGAAAGTTGGTATTCCACTTTCAGAAGAAATTCCTGCGCCAGTGAAAAAAACGATCGATTCAGCTTCTTTCAGAGAATCAATCAGACTTTTATCAAGTTGTATC
>JBATIA010000633.1:0-3964 GCA_049667415.1 Ignavibacteriaceae bacterium | reverse complement strand
TCTTACAATTGCTCTTAATGTTAGGCTCAGCTCTTATCTTAATTTCTTGTAGTAGTGAAGATGGGAAATCTTCTCTGAATGAAAATCTTAAGTACGAAATAGTTAAGTATCAAAAAAAATCTGAAAGGTGTGACAGTTTACAAAATCAAAACTGTGCAGAAATAAAAATAGAATTTCCGAAAATTGCTTTTCCTGCAAATAAGATCGTCGAAGAAAAGATCAACAAATCAATAACGGAACTTTTTTCCCAGGATATTTTTGGTAGTACGGAGTCAAGTGATTTTGAGGTTCTGATGAACGGATTCATCCAGGATTATGAATCGTTCAAGCAGGAATTTACTGAAGCATCGCAGTCCTGGGCGGTGGAAAGAAGCGGAGAGGTTAGACTAAACAAAGCAGGTGTCTTTTCAATTGATTACACCGAATATGCATATACAGGTGGTGCTCATCCTAATACTTTTGTTTCATTTAAAAATTTTAGTCTGAATAACGGGGAGGAAATATCAATTGATGAGTTATTCACTTTAGAAAAACAACAAGAGCTAACGAAGATCGCCGAGAAAGAGTTTAGACAATTGAAGCAATTAGGTCCTGAAGATGACCTTGGCAGTGCAGGATTCTGGTTTGAGAATAATAAGTTTAGTCTGAATGATAATTTTTTGATTACAGATAAGGGTTTGCTATTTTATTATAACAGTTATGAAATTACGGCATATGCGTTTGGACCTACTGAACTGGAATTACCGAATGCAAAGATTAAGACTCTGATCGAAGAAAAAAGTATCCTGGGGGATTTAGTGAAATAATTAGGCTTAGATCTATTTTATTAAATCACGGAACAAATGATTAAACTTTAAATATCTAAAAAAATTATTTTAGGCCGAATAAGTGATTTGCCCTGTTTGTAAAGAACCAATGGTTGTGCTAGAACTTGAGCAGGTTGAAATAGATTACTGCACAAATTGCAAAGGTATCTGGCTCGACTCCGGCGAACTAGAGCTTCTTCTTGAAAGCTCGCAAGAAAGAAAAAAAATTTTAGATTCAATTAAAGAGGACTCATCAAATAAAGAAAAAAGTTACTCGTGTCCCATTTGCGGAAAACGAATGAATAAAGTTTTGATCGGTGAACAGAATCAGGTGCTGATTGATAAATGCAGGAAAGATCATGGACTCTGGTTTGATAAAGATGAGTTAAAATCTGTAATTGAAAACGCTTCTGAGAATAGAGAGAATAAAGTCATAAATCTTTTAAAGCAAATGTTTGAGGATTCATCCAGAAGCTGACTTATCTCTGTGAATGGAAATACGAAGTAGAATGAACTTTTTGCTAAAAAAATTATTATCTATTAATAATGGAGGAAATAAATGACGGGAGTAATTATTTTATTAGTAGTAATAGCTGTAGTTGTACTTTTTGTTATTTCAATGTACAACTCACTTATACAGCTAAGAAACCGTGTTAAGAATGCCTGGTCTCAAATTGATGTTCAGTTAAAGAGAAGACACGATCTTATACCAAACCTTCTTGAAACGGTAAAAGGTTATATGAAACACGAACGTGAGATCATGGAAAACATTACCAAGTACCGAAGCCAGGCGATGGGAGCTGGTTCCGTTGGCGAAAAAGCTCAGGCGGAAGGATTGCTGAGCGGTGCTTTGGGACAACTTCGTGTCCAGGTAGAAAATTATCCTGACTTGAAAGCGAACCAGAATTTCCTTGCTTTGCAGGAAGAATTAACATCGACAGAAAATAAAATTTCCTTTTCCAGGCAGAGCTATAACGACCAGGTGCTTTTTTATAACAATAAGATCCAGATGTTTCCATCGAATATAATTGCCGGGATGTTCAAGTTCACAGAAGAAGAATTTTTTGAAGTGGAAGATGAAAAAGAGAGAGCTGTACCTAAAGTTGATTTCTCGGCTCAATCTTAAAGTTCTGTAAATATTATGATGTGGGAACTAATACAGTCTAACAAGCGAAAATCAATTGTCCTTTTCATTTCGCTTGGACTTACTTTATTACTGCTTGGGTACTTTTTCGGTAGTGCATATTATCCCGATGGTGGTGGATACATCGGGATTTTCTTTGCACTTATTATTTGGGGAATCCTTTCTCTAATTAGTTACTTCAACGGGAGTAAAATTATTTTAGCGGTCAGTGGTGCAAAAGAAGTTTCCGAAGAAGTACATCCACAACTTTTCAATGTCGTAGAAGAAATGAAAATTTCTGCGGGACTTCCGAAGATGCCTAAGATTTACATTATTAACGAAGCTGCACCAAATGCTTTTGCAACCGGTATCAAACCCGAAGAGAGTGCTGTTGCAGTTACTGCAGGATTACTTGCCAGGTTAAACAGGGATGAACTGCAGGGTGTAGTTGCCCATGAAGTGTCTCACATTGTCAATCGCGATGTTATGTTTATGACTTTCGCTGGAATAATGCTTGGCAGTATCGTACTTATTTCCGAAGTATTTCTCAGAAGTCTTTGGTTCGGAGGAGGAAGGTATAGTTCAAGGTCTTCAAAGAGCAGTGGGCAGGGACAAATGATTATTATGATTATTGCAATAGCGTTTGCTATACTGGCACCGATTCTTGCACAGGTCCTTTACTTTGCTATTTCACGAAAGCGGGAATATTTAGCAGATGCCTCTGCTGTTCGTTACACTAGATATCCGGAAGGATTAGCTTCTGCGCTAGAAAAAATATCCGATACTTCTATTGATTTAAAGTCTGCAAATAAAGTTACCGCACCAATGTATATTATTAATCCACTTAAACCAAAAGGGCGAAAACTTTCTGATTTAACAAGCACTCATCCTCCTATCTCAGAAAGAGTAAGAATTTTAAGAAGCATTTCTGGTGGTGCAAATTATATCGATTACCAGAATGCTTTTAATAAAGTAAAACATGATAAAGCATCTCTCATTCCTAATTCAGGATTAGCAGATAATACTCTGATTGGATTAAAAGAAATATCCGCTGCGCCAGTTGCATTGGGGGTAATCAAACAAACGAAGCGAGATACCGGTGACATAATGATGAAGGTAAACAATTACTCCTTCATTAATTGTAAATGTGGATTAAAGATTAAGATTCCACCGGACTTTAAAAAAAGTGAGCTATTCTGTCCAAGATGTGGAAGGAAACACATAGTTCAGAAATAACCACTACGTTTTCAACTGTTCCTACCAAATAAGCTTCGAATTTATCCAACTATTAAAAATAATAGTGACTACCGCTAAATAGTTGCTCTATTAAATTCTCAATATTGCCAACAATAGTTTTACTTATTTTCACATTCAAGAGATGCTTTCTAATTGTGAAATAATTAGGTGATTAATATCCTTTGAAAATTAACTTATTTAACCACTTTTGCAATATCAAAATTATTTTTGACTAGCAACTGTTTGGTACGATTTTACACCATAATTATTAGGATTCTTTCAAAGAAATTATAATTAATGGGGTTACTATGGGAGAAATAAACCGCCGCAAATTCCTAAAGACTCTGGGAGTAGTTGGAGCAACAGCTACGGGAATTCCCATAAATAAATTACTAGCGGAATCTAAAACCCAACTTTCGGAAGATCGAATGGGTGTTCTTGTCGATACAACGGTCTGTATCGGTTGCCGAAGATGTGAATGGGCTTGCAAGAAAGCAAACAATTTACCTGCAGGTGATATTGAAAGCTATAGTGATGAGTCAGTCTTTGAAAAAATGCGAAGACCGGGTAATGATGGATATACAAGAGTAAACAGGTACGAAAACATTTGGGATTCCAAAAAACCAACAAACGTTAAAGTGCAATGCATGCATTGTGATAAACCTGCGTGCGTTTCTGCTTGTATTGTTGGAGCGTTCTCGAAAAAAGAAAATGGATCTGTAATCTGGGATACTGATATGTGTATAGGTTGCCGGTACTGTATGGTTGCCTGTCCATTTCAAATTCCAACTTTTGAATA
>JBATIA010000632.1:0-6221 GCA_049667415.1 Ignavibacteriaceae bacterium | reverse complement strand
TCCCAATTGAGCGAATTGAGTTCCAGTGAGATACCAACGACTCTCATTGACCAATTTAGATTCCGTAATATAGTAATCCGGGAAAAGTGATAGAAGATTATAATACCAGGTTAAGCCACCGTCGATTGTAGCCTCAACAAATGGAATTGCTGAACCAGTTGGTTGATACTGGCCATAAACAGTAATTACTCCTGAAGCTGGCAGGCTATTAATTCCGGCTATAAAGTGTAAATCACTATAAACGCAGCATTCGAACCAATTCATTCCACCATCATCGGATCTATATATTACAGCAGTAAAATCATTTCTAACACCTGAAATCATAATTTAGTTATAGCTTATATAAGCAATACTATTCAGTGAAACTAATTGTAGTATTTCAGTTCTCATCCAGTTATTGCCGCCATCAGTTGTTCTAAGAACAACACCATAAGAATTAGTCATATCATCAAAAGTCCCGACAGCAAAACCGATTGACTGATTAAAAAACTTTATGTCATTCAAAAAGAGATAATCTTCAAATCCATAAACATAATTCCAATTATTACCCGCATCAGTAGTTTTAAGAATGGCTGCAAAAGTATTGTTGGACGGTCCTGTTGCAAGAACAAAACCTGTTTGCAGATCAAGAAAATTAGTGCCAACAAGATAATATACTGAGTCCTCGAATGAACCTTTGGGATGCCAGGTTAATCCGCCATCTGTTGTTTCAACAAAATAACCACGGTAGTCTTGTTGACTTGAGAAATCCATACCGAGATTTTTATGATATGGCTGCAGCACTGGATTTAAATTCGAATGATCGATTAATTTATTTTTGGACTCATTCGGAATTGTTAAGTTGTAAGCACCAGCACCGTACGCAATGTTATCATTAATCATTTGAATACCAACAATTACTCGCATTGAATCAGGCACTGCAGCTTCAAACCAATTGGTACCACCGTCGGAAGTGTAGTAGGCCTTTCCATTTATATCCGGAAAAACTGTAATATGCCAGCCGCCCATTACCCCATGGTCTTGATTTATGAAATCGATTCCAAGAGCTACATCGATATCTCCGGGTAGTGTTTGCTGGATCCATTGAGGGTAAAGAGGAAATATAAAAAGTAAAAAAGCAATAACCAGAAAACAGTAAATAGTTTTCATAATAACCACCTTTTATTTAAGAAGGACAAGTTTTTTTGTACTGCTAAAATCTCCCGCTGTTAAAGTGTAGAAATAAACTCCGCTTGTAAAATTCGTTCCATCGAAATTAACCTCATAACTTCCTGCTGGTTTCTCTTCATTAACTAGATTTGCGATTTCTCTTCCTAGGATATCGTAAACTTTCAACGTAACTAATGTAATGCCATTCCGGGCTTGACCAGGAATCTCAAATTTTATTTTTGTGGTTGGATTAAACGGGTTTGGATAGTTTTGATATAATAAGAATTTTTCAGGTTTTGAGTCGATTTGTTCAACATCAGATAATGTACCTTTCACAATGATAGTGTGCCATCCGTCAATTGTCTGAATTATATCTTGATAAGTTAAACCCCAGGCATTATGGTTATCTAAGAAGTAAAATTCTCTTATACTATTTGGGAGTGATGTATGGTCTTGTAAAGTATTCCAAGTCAAACCGGAATTGTTTGTATAAAATATATCCCTATTACCATTAGAGACCCAACCTTCATTTAGTGATAGAAAATAAAAATCTCCAATACCAAACATTAAATTTACATTGCTTCCATACTGAAGCCAGTTCAATCCTCCATTTGTTGTGAACTTAAGAAATCCCTCAATTACAATTTGGTCAACACCATCACCTATAATTCCTGTAAAATCATCAAATAATTGCGCCTGAAATAAATAGAACCCCACGTAATTAGGAGCTTTGTAAATTGTTTTCCAATTGTCACCTAAATCATTTGTATAATATACCACCCTACTGGCGCCAACAATCCAAATCAAATCTTCATTTTTCATACCTAAACGAAATAATCCAATATTTGATGAATCAAGTACAACATCCCAGTGATTACCAAAGTCGGTAGTTCTAAATATTCTTGAATTTTCCTCAATGGAACCAACTACAAATCCAACAGAATCCGAGACGAAAAGCAGATCTCTAAAATTGATTGAATCTGGTTCAAAATTTGACGTCCAATTCTGACCACCATTTACAGTTGAATAAACTTTTCTGTTAGTTAATATCCACCCGTTAGACAAATCAGTAAACCATATTTTCCATACAGTATCTATTTGTGTATCTGTTATCGTCCAGCTTAATCCGTTGTCTGTAGACTTCCAAATATTTCCATTATATGTAACTGCCCAAACATATGCTGAATCATAAACAAATATATCAGTGTATGCATCAAGACTATACTCCTGAGGAATACATCTAATAATAAATACTATTGCTATGTACAGATATATTTTTAATAACATATTATTTTATTAATACCATTTTTTTAGTATGAATAAAATCCCTTGCCTTCAATTTATAAAAATAAACACCGCTTGGTAAACCGGTCGCATTAAAATCAACTTCATATTCTCCGGCTGGGAGTTCTTCATTAACAAGTGTGTCAATTTCATTTCCTATAACATCGTAAACTTTTAACGTCACCATTTGTAGAGACGAGGCATGCCTCGTCTCTACGGTTGAGATTGTGAATTTTATTTTTGTACTTGGATTGAATGGGTTTGGATAATTCTGATGTAATTCAAAAACTTTTATTAATGTACCCTCATCATCAATGGAGGATGGATTAAATGAAAATGTTGTCATCACTCCAAGATGATCTGAGCAATAGCTATTTCCGCTATATGGTTGGTCCATTATTATTCTGGAAGAATCAATTAACAATTGCCCTGTGTATTTATAAAACACGTAATCAATCTTCGATGTTGGTGCATTTGAAGGGACAGTATAGCCGGGAAGGCCGGGATTTGCTTCTGCAAATGAATCCCAAAAGTTTGCGTTCAAAATATAATTTATCGCAGAGGAACCTGGAGTATCATTAAAGTCACCGGTTAAAATAGTTGCAATTGATTGATACTGACTATCCTGCTGAGTGATATAATTTATTGTCTGAGTAGCTTGCTGAAGCCTTACGCTGGAGCTTTGATAATCAAAATGAGTATTAAAGAAATTAATTTTACCAAGCGGAGTATTAATTAAATTCCAGACAACCTTTCTTGGAAAAGCACCCGGAACAAGCTGATAAAATCCCTGCTGTTCAACTGGATATTTGGATATGATGCCGATGAATTCTTTAAACTGGTTATTCCACGATAGATGAGTTTGAGAATAGTAGTAATAGTATGTAATACCAAAATAGCTGCTTAATGAATCTGCTATCAACATTGCCTGGTTATCGGTTCCACCTCCGTTAAGCGATTCATTAATTTCCTGAAGTCCGATGATATCAGGATTTAATACTTTCAGATTTTGAATTATGTGATACAGTCTTGTTGGAGGATCAGTGCCCGGCTTCATCCCCATGATGTTGTAAGTTATAACTTTTAACTGAACCTGCGCAGAAGTACTAATTACCGTTAAGGCAATAAAAAAAAGAATTTTATTTTTCATAGAATTATTTCATTAATATCATTTTTTTGGTCTCAACAAAAGAACCAGCCTGTAATTTGTAAAAATAAATTCCACTAGTTAGTCCAGATGCGTCAAATTCAATCTCATATTCTCCTGATGAAAGTTCTTCGTTAACAAGTGTTGCGATTTCATTTCCTAAAACATCGTAAACTTTTAACATTACGAATTGCCTACTGTTTATTGCATACTGGATACTGGTCGTTGGGTTAAATGGATTCGGGTAGTTCTGCTCCAAATTAAATGAATAAATCTTTTCAACTTCACTTTCTGTTGAAACAGGGTTACCATTCTTAAATTTCACATCCATACTGTCATTATCGAAGTTACCGGCTTCATCATACACTTCTACAATTATTCGGTAATCTCCATCTTCAAAATCATCAGTATCAAATGCAAGCGCTTTTTCTGAAAGATAGACAAGCGAATCGCCGTTGTTGTTTGTCAGGTTGTGATAATAATTTCTATTAATATCATTCCAGCTGGAAGGAAGAAGCGTATTATCTCTTTGATAAATTACACCGGCATAAGGCTGGTAGTTACCACCATCATAGAATGGATATTTGTGGTTAAGTATATGTCCAAGAGTTCGCGGTTTAATTATTTGTCCATCGGATATTTTCTTAATCGTATACCAGGTAGTATAAGCCGGCTGCTGCCATTCTGAATCACCAACATAATCAACTACTTTTACAATAATATCTATTTCACCAATCAGACTGTCCGGCTGCAAATAAATTGCTAATTCATTTTTTGCAAATGCAAATTTAGACCAGGAGAAAACCGGATCAATATACGGCGGTGTTACATCAGGATAAGGCTGCAGAACTAAACTCGGATTAAAGTTAATTCCCCACTCATTATCGTTATAGTACCAAACTAATCCTGAATCACTAATATTCACAAAGTGTATGTGGCCCCAGTCTCCACTCCAATAAATTATATCACCAAGATAATCGTGAACCTGCACAGTATCACCAATATCAACCTGAATTGTACTTTCTATCAAATGTGCAGATAACCATCCATCTGATCTTCCCGCAATTTGAGTATCGCTGATGGCTGTCCGCCAATACGCAGCACCGCCAATTGTCAAAACTAATTTTACATAACCATCAATAACCGAATAAGTCGGTTCACCTATTGGTGTAATCAAATCAAGACCCTGGTGAAGATAAGAATCAGCTCCACCTAAACCCATATGCTGTTCATAATGGTTCCAAACTGTTCTCATACTATCGAACGGAAAAAATGGCCAGGGAATCGGGTCGTAATTTGACTGAGACTTCTTTTCAAGATTTATTTTATCAAACTTTTTTAGCTGTCGGCTTTCGCCTGATTTTTCATTCAGTTGATTTCCATTCAGATCATAAACTCTTAGTAACCCTATTGATTCTTCTTTATTTCTTTTGTGAATACCTGCCACGATATTATCATCAACAATTTTCAGATCACGAAAAGATAGATCACCGCCAATCTTTTCTTCAAAAAGCAAGCTGCCATCATCAAGTGAATAAATTTTAAGACTGTATTTATCAATTACTCCGACGAGATTATTTTCTACTGAAAGTATCACTTTACGTGGAAGTTCTATTCCGGTTTGAACAGTTCTTACAAGAACTGAATTTTTATAGATCAAAATTTCCCCTTCCTGTGCAACTGCCACAAATTCCTCTCCATCATCGATTGCAAACTGAAGACCTTTCTGAATTATATATCTATTTCCTGAATTGAGTGATATTATAGAAATACCTTCCGAAGCCTGTACTCCCATCGTTTCGCCTGAAGGCGAAGATTCAAACTGGTCTGCTCTTTCAAACTCTTTACTAAAAAGGAATTCGCCTTCTTTTGAATAGATATTAATTATTAATTTTCCTTTGAAATGTTCTGAGTGATCATAGAATACAAGCTTGCAGGAATTTGTTATTTCAACATCGCTGCCAGGAATTTTAGTTAGAGTAAAAATCAGGTTATTATTTTCATACAATTTCAGATTACCAATTTCTCTCATTTCATCTGTCACAGCTATTACTTCATACGTACACCAGTATTTTCCATTTTCGGATGATACCTTGGCTGAAGGATTTGACTCTAAGTTAATAATTGTTCCATTGATGCTGGTAGTTAATTTTTCTATTGAACTCTGAGCCAGTATGATAGAGCTGAATAAAAAAACCATGAGCAAAGAGAGAGTTGCAAAGTTTCGCATTATATTTTTCCTTTATTTGAGAAGAATCCCCGACACGGTCGGGATTTCCGATTAATTGATTTCATCATTTAATCAACAACATTTTTTTAGTTTCTACAAAATTACCAGCTTTAAGTTGATAAAAATAGATTCCACTTGGCAATCCTGTTGCGTCAAACTCAACTTCATATTCCCCTGCTGGTTTTTCTTCATTAACCAAAGATGCAATTTCATTTCCTAAAACATCGTAGACTTTTAATGTAACAAATTGCCTATTGCTTATTGCATACTGAATATTGGTTTTTGGGTTGAATGGATTGGGATAATTCTGTTCAAGTTTAAAGTTTGCCGCAATTGGTGTCTCTTCATCTTCAACACCAACAGTTGTTGTATCACCATAAACTATTCCATCAATTATGCAGCCCTTAAGCG
>JBATIA010000631.1:0-3161 GCA_049667415.1 Ignavibacteriaceae bacterium | reverse complement strand
GGAAATTTTTCTATTTGTCTAAAGATATTAGTGCTAATTTCTTATATTTTAATATATTTACACAAGTAAATTAATTTAAGATTTAGCATAAATTTTGCAAGTTCAAATTTATTTTACCATTGAGTTTTTTTAAATTGAATGGAATTACTGCAAATCTTAATAACATAAAAAATTCTTTTTCAGATTACAGAACATAGATGCTCAGCTCAAAAATAAATTTTATCTCAAATTATAACGATTTAGTCCAATACGCTCTATCTGCAGCCAAAGAGTTTCCGGATCATCTCTGCGATTACCTTGTAAATGAATTCGAATTCGAGGCAGCTGTACTTTTAAAGATTAGCGATAAAAGATTTGAGTTCCTGGGTAAATCCGCCGCTGCAAAAAAGTCACTTACCTATCAATCTGATTTAGGATGTAATTTCTGTAGCGCTTTAAAAAGTGCTTCAACTGAAACAAAATTTGAAATCAATCCCCAATGCGAATTCAGTGCAAGCGATGTAGTTCTAAATGAAGGTTGTTTGCACCTCAGCATTACTGATGATGAAAAGGTGCTCATAAAAATTGCAAAAAAATCTGAGTTCACGCATATAGAGAAAGATAATCTTGTTATTATTGGGAATACTATTAGAAATTTACTTCGTTTGTGGATTGGTAAAAAAGGAGGATTAAGTAGTTCAGTAAGTGATATTATTGGTTCAATCGGTCCTGAGCTTAGAACCCCGGTTAATAGCGTTTTAGGATTTGCTTCTTTACTTAATGAAGAAAGCTTATCTCAGAGTCAATTAGATTATCTCTCTACACTAAAGGAAAATGCTTACGAATTGCTTTCGCTCCTTAATGATCTTATTGATCTCGCAAAGATAGAAACATTTAAAAGTAGTCCTGAAATTTCCCAAATAAATATTAAGAATTTCTTTGAAGAGATATTTAAATTATTTGAAGACAAAATTTATCGCAACAGAGTAGAGATTATTTCAAATATTGATAAAGGCTTACCTGATTCGGTAAAAGTTAATCCTCAAAAACTTCAGTACATAGTAACTAATCTAATTACTAATTCACTGCGTTTAACAGAAAGAGGAAAAATCACTGTTTCGGTTTTCGCCCCTGAGAAAGATTTGCTTAGTATAAGGATTTCAGACACCGGTATAGGAATTCCATCCGATAAATTAAAAGACATTTTTAGTCCATTTTCTTTAGTCGATCAATATTTAAATACGGTTGGAAATACAACCGGCTTAGGTTTAACACTAATTAAAAGATATATCGATTTCCTTAATGGAGAACTAAATGTTACTAGTACAGTTGGTAAAGGCACTACGTTTAATCTTAGTGTTCCGGTCGAGGAAATAGCGATAATTGAAAAACAGATTAGTACTCTTCCTAAAGCAGATTTTACTAATAAAGTCCTCGTCATCGAAGATGACTATGCAACATCCAAATTACTTTCAAATTACTTACATAAGTGGGGATATGAACCAACTATAGTCAATTCCGGTAAACAAACACTTAAGGTACTTCAAAAGGATAGATTCCTTGCCATATTAATGGATATAATCTTACCTGATGCTAATGGTCTGGAACTGTTGCAGCAAATACGTGGAATAAAAACGGCTAAAAGTACACCTGTAATTATATGTTCGGTAGAAGCGGAAGAGCAAAAAGCATTCTTAATGGGTGCTGTTGAATACTTCGTAAAACCTATAAACTATAAATACCTGATAGAGGTACTTACTAATTATCGACTTCGAAAAGATTCGAACATTCTTCTTGTTGATGATGATGTGCCAAGTCTTAATTTACTTAAGGAGGCGGTTGAGAGGATCGGATTCAAAGCTGTTGCTTATTCAGATTCGACTCAGGTTATGGACTCAGTCCGGAATATGCAACTTGATCTTGCAATTATAGACCTTGATATGCCTGATATAGATGGCGTGGAATTAATTGGAAATATAAAATCTACCGAACAATTCAAAAATTTGCCAATCATAATTTACACGAGTAAGGAAAATTTTGAAGATGATGTAAATCGAATTGATGGTTTGTTTGAAAACTTATTACAAAAAAACAGTACAAGTATAGAAAGCCTGCAAGATGCCATCAACGAGATGATAAACAGGTACGAGCAGCCTTCTTCACCGGATGAAATCCAGGAGAAAAAGGATAGCGTAAAAATATTATTGGTCGAAGACTATAAGCACTCACAAATAATTGTTACACGCCTTCTTAAGAAGAATGATTTTGATTCAATAGTCGTTGTTGAGAATGGTCAGGAAGCTTTGGACGCAGTGCGCCAGCAGCGTTACGATCTAATCCTTATGGATATGCAGATGCCGGTGATGAATGGATTTGAAGCAACAAGAAGAATAAGGGAGCTTGAAGAATATAAAGACACACCAATTGTGGCTCTTACTGCTTTTGCTATGAAGGGCGATAGAGAAAAATGCCTTGATGCCGGTGCAACTGACTACATTCCAAAGCCAATAGATAGTAAGGAATTCATTCAAAAAGTGAGATACTATACTGAACAAAAGCTGGCTATTAATACTTAATCCTCCTCACATTTTTCATCTCGTGTTATTTTACAACTTTACTTTTTTATCTTTGCACTTAAGTTTTTATTTAAATTAAAATTTGATGATTATTACTGCACCAAGAGTACGTTTTGCACCTAGCCCAACCGGGTATCTTCACATAGGTGGATTAAGGACTGCACTATACAATTTTCTTTTTGCTAAAAATCAGAATGGTAAAATTATCCTCAGAATAGAGGATACCGATAGAAAAAGATTTGTTGAAGGAGCAATTGAAAATCTAATCGATACTTTAAATTGGGCAGGAATTCATTTTGATGAGGGACCTCATCTGGGAGGAAATTATGCACCCTACCTGCAGTCGGAACGATTGAAAATTTACAAGGATCACGTTCAAAAACTGATTCAAGACGGTAAAGCTTATTATTGTTTCTGTTCCCCTGAACGGCTGGAAAAATTGAGGGAAGAGCAGCAAAAGCAAAAATTACCACAGGCTAAGTACGACAAACTTTGTCTTCATCTTTCTAAAAATGAAGTTGAAGGAAAGTTGAAATCAGGCCTTCCCTTTGTAATAAGGCTAAATGTTCAACCAGATCAAAAAGTTGTTTTTGATGATGTTATAAG
>JBATIA010000630.1:0-5324 GCA_049667415.1 Ignavibacteriaceae bacterium | reverse complement strand
TCTTTATTCTGGTAGCTATCTTCGGGATGTTATTTATCTACGAGCGAGGCAACCGTGTGATTGCTGCAACTCTTCTCACTTTTGCTGTCAGCTTCAAGTTTTATCCACTTATTTTTCTCGCTGCCTTTGCTGCCCGTCGCGACAATCGCTTTCTTCTTTTTACGGTCATAACATGTTGTGCGTTTCTCTTTGTGGTTCCCGGCGTTCTCCTGGGTGTTGATGATACAATCGGTTTCTATGATGTTCTCTTTAACTCGTTTCGTGAATCCGACTGGATCGTCACTAATCCGCACTCGCAGTTTTTTCCGCACCTCATCCTTCGTTTGACCTATGCAACGGAACACGACGCGAGCGCATATCTTACACTCCTGCACTGGATTGCATACGGTGTTGCGGCCGCAAACTTGGCACTACTATTTCTGGTTCAGCGCGCACGCCTGTCCCACGCCAACATATGGAGCTTTCAAATTCTCTTCCTAACGATCCCCTTTATTTTGAAAACGTCATGGGCGCACGACTTCTTTTATCTCCCCTTTGTACAGACACTCCTAGCCTGGCGACTCCTAGGAGGAGAAGAAAATGCAGCGGTGAAATACACCGGAGGTAAGCTTACTTACTTGACAACTTGGCTAAAGCGGACTTCTCCCTTGCGTGTGAATGTAATGTTCTTTCTACTTTTACCGTCGATTCTTGTTTCCAACGTATTCTTCTTCAATTTTTTCGACAACTTTTTCGGTTACGGCTTCATTGGCTTCCTCTTCTGGGCAAACCTACTCCTCCTGATTGCAACATACATGGAACTCCTACCGCCAGCGCTACATGGATTCGTATACCGCCATCAGCCGCTTAACACCAAAAATGAAAAATAAAAATCAGTATTAGCAAAAGCGCAAAGCTGGTGTTTAGTAAATAATTACTGTCATCCTAAGTCTGTCGAAGGATGAAGAGTGATAACGTGATTAGATATAAACCGTAGGACATATCTTCTACGGTTTTTTGTTCCTGAACCGTTGTTTTCTTTGGAAAGAATTAGGAAGTTAATAACGAGTACTTTATTAAGTACATTTAAATACGAAAAAATATAAACTCCGGGATTGATTGTATGAAGAAAAAAATATTCTTCTTGTTATTAGTTTTCCTGTCTGTGCAAATAGAAGCACAAACATTAACCGCGGTAGAGAAAACGGATATCCTATCTGATGTAATACAGAAAATCGAAAGAATTTATCCCTTCCCGGAAATATCTGAAAAAATAATTATCGGTTTAAAGACACAAATTTCAAATGGATATTATGATGGAATTAATTCCCCGGTCGATTTTGCAACGCAAGTAACTAACAGCCTTGAAGTATTTAGTAACGATAAACACCTTGATCTTATCTACAATCCTGACTTAGCTAAAGTATTGCTTGAAGATTCATCAGCCAGTTCAGACTATACAGATGAAGAAGCCAAAATAGAGATTTGGAATAACTACGGATTCAAGGAATTAAAGATATTAGATGGAAATATCGGGTATCTAAATCTTAGCGTATTCTTTTCTACGGATTATGCCGGCAAAATAGCAGACATTTCAATGGCTTATTTTTCTAATTGTAATGCTTTGATTATTGATTTAAGACAAAATGGTGGTGGATGGGGCGATATGGTAGTCTACTTGTTGGGATATCTAATTGATAATAAGGAACCATTACTTTTAAATATAACCGAATCCACACTGGATAGTTCTATTTATTCTGAAATAGTGCAGACTTATGTGCCTGGTAAAAAGCTAACGAATATTCCAATTTATATTTTAACATCACCTGCAACTGCATCAGCCGCTGAATCGTTCACTTGTCATTTAAAATACTTCAATACAAATGTTACAATAGTTGGTAAAAAAACGAAAGGCGCTGAAAACCCGGTTGAACATATTGCCATTGACGAGAATTTTGTTTTACAAATCCCTGCCTGGAAAAAGATTTATGCAAAGAATCCAATTGTTTGGGAGGGAGTAGGAATAAATCCTGATATTGAAGTTGATCCGGGAGAAGCTATGGTTACAGCTCATATAAATGTCTTACAAAAATTATTGAAAACATCGAATGAACGAACAGCAATTGATAAATATCAATGGGCTTTGGACGGTTTAACTGCGAGTTATGATAATACTGATATAAACTCGATAAAAAAATATGCAGGCAGCTATGGTAAGATTCAAATTAAATTGAATAAAGATAAATTGTATTATCAATTTGAAGATAGACCGGCAATCCTGCTAATTCCTATTTATGATGATTACTTTCTTGCTGAAGGTGTTGATTACTTTAGGATTAAATTTATTTCAAATGGCGATATGATAATTATGAAGCAGATATTTACTTATGGTAATGAAAGAGAGTACCCTAAGAACGAATAACAGGTTTAAGTATAATATATCTTGGAAGTCACGCCTGTCCCGTTGTTTTCTTTGGAAAGAATAATGAAGTTTAAAAAGAAGAATAATTATTAATTGTAAGTAATTTCAGAATAAATAAGAGTTCAGCATTAAAATTGTGGGGATATGATGAATCTGTTATCTATTATTCAAATTGTAATATTCGTATTCGGAACAGTTTTTATAATTTTCATTTCCCGAAAGTCACTTCTAAATTTTAAAGTTCACGGCTTTTACAGATTTTTTGTTTTTGAATTTACTCTTGCCCTGGTTTTATTAAATATCCCGCATTGGTTTGACTATCCCTTTACCTTCCAACAGATATTTGCCTGGTTGTTACTATTTGTTTCTATTTTGTTACTAGCACAGAGTTTGTACTTCTTCAAAAAGGTTGGAAGTAAAAAGAGAACAGATGACGATGCTGCAAACTTTGAATTTGAAAACACAGCATCTCTAATAAAGGAGGGGGTTTACAAATATATAAGGCATCCAATGTATGGATCGCTGTTATTTTTAGTGCTTGGCGCAATGTTAAAAGATATTACTCTAATATCCGCGTTATTAACAATTGCAGTAATAATATTTTTAGTTCTGACAGCTAAAATAGAAGAAAAGGAAAACATAAAATTCTTCGGATCTGAGTACGAAGACTATATGAAGAAAACCAAAATGTATATTCCTTATATCTTTTAATAGGTTGCTCGGACTATATTTTTTCTTCCCATTGTTTTCTTTGGAAAGAATGAGGAAGTTTGAAATGAAAATAATGTGGAAACGGAGGAAAAAATGATTAAAAAAAATATTGGCTTTAGGATTTTAATTGGTTTTGGAATTTTATTGTCATTACTACTATTATGTGGTCAGACACTTGCATTGGTTGATTATAATTTGACAGTTGAATTGGGCTTGCAAGAGTCAGTAAATGAGGTTGGTGAAGTTGGAATTGCATTTGCCAAGGGATTCGGTTTTGGTGATACAGTCATTTATATACCTTTATTAATTGCGGGTATCATCGGCTTATTGAAAAACAAAAATTGGGGATTTGTTTCAATGTTTGGTGCTTTAGCCATAACCTCCTACTGGCCGATGGTCTGTTTATATGCGTTTTTATCAGATAGAGTTGCTATCACTTTAACACCCGATAAATATATATCTTACTCTTTATTGTTACCGCTGATAACGATATATGGTCTCTGGGGAATGTGGTATCTTATAAATTGGAATAAGAAATTAGCGAGTGCTTGAATAAGTATTATTAATTAAAGCCGGGAGACAATGATTCACATAACGTTGCTTTCTTTTGAAAGAATTGGGAAGTTTAATGAAGAAAGTTAGTTTCTCAATTACACAGACTAACAAAATTGCAAAACAAAAAAACAAACAATCTCAGTCTCCCATTGGCTTTGGCGATATATTATTGTTTTTAAGATTGAGTTAGAATAACACTATTCCAAAAGAGGTATAAATGAAAATTCTTATAATTGGTTCAACCGGCGGTACCGGAAGGCAGTTGGTGTTACAAGCTCTTGATCGCGGCCATACAGTTACCGCATTTACCCGTAAAATTTCCAGGATAAAAATATCGCACGAGCGATTGAAAATTGTTGAGGGGAATGTGCTGGATATTAATTCGTTAACTAAGGCTATGCAGAATCAAGATGCGGTAGTATGCGCATTAGGACATAAAAGGTGGTTTTATCCAACCAAAATTCTTTCGGAAGGTACTAAAAATATTATTGGTGCTATGGAGCAGAATAATGTTAAACGATTTATATGCGAAACCTCTTTAGGCCTTGGAGACAGCGTGGGGAGAATGGGTGTTTACTACACGTTCTTTGTAATACCCTTTATATTACCTTTTTATTTTTGGGATAAGAGAAAACAGGAATCCATAATAAAATCAAGTAAGCTTGATTGGACTATAATTCGTCCAGGTGCACTGAATAACCGTAAGGCAAGAGGAAAATATCATAGCGGTGAAAAGATAGGGAATTGGTTTTATACTGTGAGAGTATCACGTGCTGATGTAGCTGATTTTATGTTAAATCAGTTAGAGGATGCAAAATATATTCATTCAACAGCCGGCATATGTTGGTGAATTTTTAATGCATCATTATCAATCTCTCCCGTTGTTTTCTTTGGAAAGAATGAGGAAGTTCAATCGAGAATAAATTCTTTGTAACCGACTAGAAAATTTTTCTTTTAATATCCTTATTCCTGAATGGTAAAAAATGGAACAATCGAGAAAAAAAATAAGTTTGTTAGTCATTGGATTAAGTGTCGGACTCTTGTTTATGGGGGCTCTTCGGTATTCTTCTTCACACCCAAATATTCTCACACCGCTTTCAAATTATGCAACGTTAGGATATATATTAATATCTGTCGTTTTTACCATAATATTATTCCGTGCAGGATTACCTCTTAATCGTTTTGGTTTCGGAATTCGTCCTGATTTAAAACAACTATTACTGGCAATCTCAGCAATTGTATTACTTCGATTATTTGCATGGGGTTTAGAACCGTTCATTGAAGCGATTGTTGGCGGTTCACGTAACCTCGAACGTTTCTCTGATATAGAAGGTTCTACATCATCACTTATCGGACTATTGATGATGAGTTGGACTATTGCAGCATTTGGTGAGGAATTTATTTATCGAATTGTTCTGATGCGCGGGATCTCGTTTATATTTAATGATACACGTCAGGCACAAATTGCAGCCGTAATATTACAAGCATTATTGTTTGGTTTAATACATGCTTATCAAGGACCGGCAGGAATAATTGGTGCAACTTTTAGTGGTTTAGTTTTCGGTGCCGTTACTATCGCAAGCCGTTGGTCAATTTGGCCATCGGCAATTGCTCACGGAACTAATAATACTATCGGTATTATAGCCCTCTATATGGG
>JBATIA010000629.1:0-4093 GCA_049667415.1 Ignavibacteriaceae bacterium | reverse complement strand
GCAGTGATAACCAGAGCCGGTGAATTAAAATCAGAGTTCATAATTCATGCCGTAGGTCCGCGTTTTCAGGAACCAGACACTGAAGAAAAACTTCATAATACGATGCAGCGCGTTCTCAATCTTGCGGAAGAAAAAGGTATAAAAAAAATTGCATTTCCTCCGATGGGTACGGGATTTTATGGAATTCCACTAGATGTTTCAGCAAATGTTATGCTCAGTGCAATCAGAAATCATCTTTCCGGAAACAGTAATTTAAGCGAAGTATTAATCTGTGTGATGGACAAAAGAGAATACACTGCATTTGAAAAAAACTGGGAAGTAAAAGAAAAAGTATAAAGGATAATTTATGAGTGATCTATTACATTTTTCAGAACATACTCTCCAAGAAATTGCACTGATTTTTATGGCAGTTGTTTATACACTTCGGATCAGGTGGCTTTTCAAATTTAAAGGTGGACGTGAAAGACAAGCACCGACCGGTTTGCCTGGTACTACCAAACGAAAAGGTATAATGTATTCCTGGGCTGCTATTGCAATGCCATGGACAATGGAAAGTACGCGAATGAAAGCTTTTTTTTATGCACAATTTGTTGTGTTCCATCTTGGTGTTGTAGCAGCTATTTTGCTTTCTTTTTTAATTCCTTACGCACCATCTGTTTTAGAATCTTCGGCGGCAGTATTAATATTTCAAATATCAATCGGAGCTGCTTTTATTGTCGGTTGTGGAAGAATTATTCGCCGAATAACCAGCCTGTATGTCCGCGCAATCAGTTCTCCGGATGATTATTTTTCGTTGATTTTACTAACGGTTTGGTTTGGTTTTGCATTCTTTGCAGTTCCTAATAATATTCAGCAAGGCGAAAGTGTTCTTTTAACTTATTTTATACTAACAGCATTTTTCCTGATGTATGTTCCATTTAGTAAAATCTCACATTACCTTTATTATCCTTTTTCCAGGTATTGGTTTGGAAAAAGTATGGGCTACAGAGGTGTTTATCCAATGCGACACAGCACCAAACAAAGAGGAGTAGAATATGGGAACTAATAATAGATCTCATAAAGCAGAAAAGGTTATTGAACGGATGGGACAGAAGCTCAACCGCCAGATGGTTACATCGTTAGCCGGTTGTGTTCATTGCGGAATGTGTATTGAAACCTGCCATTACGTACTTGCTAACCCGGGTGATCCAACTTTTGCACCGGTTTACAAAGCAGATCAAATAAGAAAAATTTTTAAGCGGCACTACGATTGGACGGGACGTGTCTTTCCGTGGTGGGTAAGATCAAAAAGTATACATACTGATGAAGAACTTGAAGAGCTTAAAGATACTATATTTGGTAAATGTACAAATTGCCGCCGCTGTTCGATAAATTGCCCAATGGGTGTGGACTATGCAACGTTTAATCGAATGGCGCGAGGGCTGCTTGTCTCAGTTGGCGTTATGCCTGAAGGTGTTGCCTTAGTCAGCAAAGACCAATGGGAAATTGGTAACCAGATGGGCGTTCTTAAAGAAGAATATTTGGAAACATTAGATTGGATGCAGGAAGAACTTCAAAGTGAATTTGAGGATCCGAATATTAAAATTCCTGTTGATAAACAAAATTGTGATGTAGTCTATTCAATTAATCCACGTGAAGTAAAATATGATCCTCGCACAATAGCCGATGCTGCAAAAATATTTCACTTTGCGGGTGAAAACTGGACAATGCCAAGTGAAGGTTGGGATATGACAAACTTTGGTTTGTTTTCCGGTGATGATGAACTCGGCGGAGCTGTTGCGCGACGTCTTTATGAAAAAACCGAGGAACTTGGCGGAAAAAAATTAGTAATATCCGAATGCGGACATGGTTACCGTTCAACCCGGTGCGAAGGACCAAACTGGGGAGCTTATGATGTTCCATTTGAAATGGAAAGTTCTGTTATCACAATGCTTCGTTATATTAAAGAAGGCAGGATTAAAGTTGATAAAAACAAAAATACTACTCCGGTAACATTCCATGACTCCTGTAATAACGCTCGAAGTTGCGGATTATTTGAAGAACCACGTGAATTACTGGAACTTGTTTGTACCGATTTTAGGGAAATGTACCCGAACAGGTCTGAAAATTATTGCTGCACCGGAGGCGGCGGTGCTATGTCAATGTCAGAATATACAAACCGCAGGCTGAAATCCGGAGTTGTAAAAGCAAATCAACTTAAAGAAACAGGCGCATCAATAGTTGTTACATCTTGTCACAATTGCGTAGATGGTTTAACTGATGTAATAAGACATTATAAGCTTGGTATGCAGGTAACACAGCTTGTTAACCTTGTTGCCAACGCTCTGGTTATCGAAGAGAAAGTTCTTGTACCTGTTGAAGAGATTCCTGAACTTGCTGAACTCGAATTTACCGGTCGCAAAATTCTTGTTGCTGATGATGAACCTGACTTCGTCACATTTATATCAGCTATACTTGAGGACAATGGTGCCGAGGTAATAAAAGCTTATGATGGCAAACAAGCATTAGAACTTGCAAGACTAGAAAAACCAGACTTAATTACGCTCGATATTTCTATGCCCGGCAAATCCGGAGTAGAAGTGTTTGATGATATTAAAAAAGATAAAGATTTAAGTTCAATCCCAATTTGTATAATTACCGGAAAACCGGAACTTAGAAAACTTATCTATGAGCACCCTGATTCTCATCCCGATGGATACATAGATAAACCTATCACCGAAGAAGGACTTATCTTGAACTTACGGAAGATTTTTGAAGTTGGTCATCACGACAAAGTAAAAGTTAATTAATAACTTAAAGTGATTTCAACTATGGATGAGATCTATAAAAAATATTTCGATTCTGTTCCCAGCTATCTTACTATCCAGGATAAAGATTTTCATCTTTTAGACGCAAATCAAAAGTTTAAAAACGATTTCGGTAATATCGATAACAGATACTGCTACCAGGTTTATAAAAACCGCTCAGAAAAGTGTGAAGTGTGTCCAGTCGAACGTACATTCCATGATGGACAATCACATCAAAGTGAAGAAATAGTAAAAACCCTTGATGGTAAAGAAGTAAACGTTATCGTTAATACTGCCCCTATCCACGATGAAAACGGCAAAATAATTTCCGTTATGGAAATGTCGACCGATATTACAGAGAATAAAAAACTTCAGAATCAATTCAAAGAGAGTCAAAGAAAATTTCAACTTATGTTCGAAGAGGTGCCCTGCTTTATTTCAATCCAGGATAAAAATTTAAGAATAGTTGAAGCAAACCGATTGCATCGCGAAACTTTTGGAACATCATATGGAAGCATGTGCTACGAAGTTTATAAACATCGTACGAGTAAATGTGAGCCTTGCATTATTGAACAAACATTTAAAGACGGTTTAATTCACACACACGAAGAGGTGGTGACATCCAAAGATAACAGACAACTTAATGTTATGGTTTTTACTGCACCCATTAAAGATGCTAATGGAAATATTGAAAAAGTGATTGAAATGAGTGCTGACATTACACCAATTCGTGAACTTCAGGATAAACTTACTTCAGTTGGTTTATTAATAGGTTCAATTTCACATGGTATTAAAGGACTTCTTAACGGTTTAGACGGTGGTATATATTTAGTAAATACCGGACTGAAAAAAAATGACAGAGCTCGAATCGATCAGGGTTGGGAAATTGCTTCCCGAAACATCAGGCGGATAAGAAGCATGGTTATGGATATTCTATATTACGCAAAAGATCGTGAACCGCAATGGGAAGATATTCCTATTAAAGAATTGATGAAAGAAGTTTGTGAAAACTTTAGCGACAGAGCTAAACGAAATAACATTGATTATATATGCGAAATTGATCCTGATGCTGAACAATTGGAAGCAGACAGAAATGCTGTCAGATCTCTTTTAATCAACTTGCTGGATAATTCGCTTGATGCCTGCAGAATTGATACTAAAAAGAAATCGCACACAGTTACGCTAAAAGTAGAGCATCGTCCAAATCAAATTATTTTTAATATCTTGGACGATGGAATTGGAATGGACAGGGAAACACGTGAAAAAGCATTTAGTCTGTTCTTCTCTTCAAAAGGTGCAGGTGGTAC
>JBATIA010000628.1:0-1560 GCA_049667415.1 Ignavibacteriaceae bacterium | reverse complement strand
GACAAAAAGTAAAGACAGTACTAAATGAATTAAAAAATGCTGGCAGATATGAATTAACTTTCAGCTCAACAGGTTTAGCAAGCGGAGTATACATTTATCAGTTAAGAGTGAATGAATTCATCACCAGTAAAAAAATGGTGTTGTTAAAATAAAAATTTAATAAAAAATCTGAGGCCAGAATGAAAGCCTTAAAAATATTCATTACTTTTATTCTATCATTCCCTGTGTTTGCACAGTTGGAAAACATCAAAGAATTCCCCAGAGCTTATGAATCACAGGAAATCTTGGATTTGACCCCTGTCTGGATTTCAAACAACGAGATTCTTGTCTTTTATAAAAACTCAACAAGGGACACAATATTTTCCAGAAGAACAACTAACTCAGGGCAGACCTGGAGTAATCAAAAATTTGAGCAAGCAGGTGAGGAGATTAATGCCTTCTATTACGATATGTATTTATTCAAAACTTCTAGTGGCAGGTTGTTATTCTTCTGGGTATCAACCGACAATAAAATTAATTATAGCTTTTCAGATAATAGGGGCATTAGCTGGATAAAAACTGAACAAATAACTGGATTTTCATTTACAGATTTATCAGTTACAGAAATTGAACCGGATAAAATAATTTTATCTTTTTCTACAGTTCGTTGGTCCACACGTCTCAGTACAGATAATGGAGAAACCTGGATTGAAGATACCTATTACAAACCACCATCTAGACTTGGCTGGAGTTACCGTAGCCCTCAATTTATTAATCTCTCAGGCAACGGTGATTCGTTATTAGCAATATATTCCTCTACAAAATCCATAATTTATTCAGAAGTAAGCACAGACAGAGGTAATACCTGGAGTGACACAACCAGAATTATAGATACCCGGTTGGGTGTCGTTTATCCTGGTAATTTTCTTTCTGTTAAAACTGTACGTGACAAAGATGAAAATATCTGGCTTATATATGATCGCCGTTATGATTTAGGGATTGATGACTATAACCAAAAAGACGTGTCCGCTTTAATAAGCACTGATAATGGAATTACCTGGCAGGAAAGAAATCCGTTTACTTCTTATTTAGGGAATGATTATCTCACTGGTGTTACAACCGATGGAGATAATATTTTAGTTTGTTTTAACTCTTCAAGAGACAAAGTATTTAATCAAGGCTATATTGGAATATTAGGGGAATCAGAAGATACATTTACCCCACCGGTTTTGCTGAGCTTCGAAACAGCGGGCGTTGATTATGAAAATGAGGAAGTTAATTATCGTGCAAAAGTTATTGATGATGAAGGAGTATCAAAAGTTGTTGCGAAATTAAACCAAATAAATTCAAGCATAGAATTATTTGATGATGGTCTGCACAACGATAGTCTTGCAAACGATAATATATACGGGAACACTCTTCCAATTATTAGTGAAGGCAAAGCAGGGGAAGCCTACGCAATGGACCTTAATAAAATTTCGCTGCCATTTAATCGTAGAGGAATAATTGCTGATGTAAATATCGGCTATAAAGGATTCACATTTGAACTTGAAATGATCGATATATCTGGAAGTACAGGCT
>JBATIA010000627.1:0-10603 GCA_049667415.1 Ignavibacteriaceae bacterium | reverse complement strand
GAAAATCCATTATATCAGCTGATGCTGGAAAAAAGGGAAGCAAGTGAATCTGTTAGTAATCTTCTTTCAAGCTCAGGGATAACAAATAAGGAAGATGTTATGAAGCTGGCAAAATCTGGCGCAGATGGTATTCTTAATTCTGATGATCCGTTTATAAAATTTGTTTTGAGCTCAGGTGATAGGTTGAAAGAACTTCAATCTATCAATAAAAAGTTTGACGATACTGATGAAATCAACAATCAACTTCTTGGTGAAGCTCTGTATAAAGTTTATGGTGATAAAATACCTCCTGATGCAACCGGTACCCTCAGAATTTCTGATGGGATTATTAAAGGGTACGATTACAACGGAACCAGAGCTCCGATAAAAACAACTTTTTACGGTTCACTTGACAGGTATTATTCATTCAGCAAAAAATTTCCGTACAATCTTCCAGCATATTGGGAAGACTTACCTGAAGGTTTTGATCTTTCAACAACCTTCGACTTCATAAGCACTTGTGATATTATTGGAGGAAATTCAGGCAGTCCTGTTCTTAATACTGATGCTGAAGTTGTTGGGCTTGCATTTGATGGAAATATGGAAAGCCATTCGGGTAGATTTATATATACAACTGAGGCAAATAGAACTGTAAGTGTAAGTGCAGAAGGAATGATTGAGGCAATAAGAGATCTTTACAAGGCAGAACGATTAGCTGATGAAATTTTAAGTGGCAAATTGAAATAAGGTATAAAGGTATATGGATTTAAGGAAATAAAGGGAGAATTCTATACTATATACCATTATTCTCTTCTACCTTTTATTCTACTTTCAGTACTTTCCCAATTTTCGCAGCTTCGTTAAAAAGCTGTTCGGTAAGGATTATATCATCTTTTATTCCTAGTCCTGCTGACTTTAAACCTCTTGCAAGCCAGGTATTGCATGTGTTGAATAAGTGATATTCTCCATTTGCTTTTAAAAAATAAACACGATTCAAATATTGATTGCTTAAAATTTTATTCTCTCCTTTTTCATCTTTCCAAATCGTGTCGCTTATATATTTCAATAAATTTTTAAATTGTTCGTTATTAATTTTTAATTCAATAACAATTTCCGATATATCAAAGTATTTCTGTTTTGAAATATAAATGCCCTCTACTCTAAGTGTGCTTGGCGTTGGATAGAATAAAGCCTGGTAAGCGAGATCCCAGTCGAAGTCAGGATGCTGGTAAAAAGCTTCATCTCCCCAACCTATATCGATTAATTCAGCTTGTTGAAAATATTGTACTTCGGGGAAAATTAGTGAATCCCCGCCTGATTCAGATCCGCCTAAGGCGGATACTTCTTTTCTGTAGATAACAACTGCAGTATGCCATCTTTGTTTAATAAGGTAGATCGTATTAAGAGAATCATCAGAAGTAATTACTGAATTATTAATCATCCCTTCCGGGCCAGGCATTGCCGAGACAAAAAGTTTTGGAGAACTATTCAGAAAAAAGAAAATAACGGGAAAGATTATTAAGTTGCTCATGTAATTTTTTTAATTTCTGTATAGTTACAAAGTTATTTGAAGTTACTCAAGTTGTCATTCTGGCAAGTGAAACGAGTTCAGAATCTATTCACGATACTTAATTTGTAGATTCCGGGCAAGTTCGTCAGAACTAGTCGGAATGACTATTCTTTGTATTTTTGCGTAACTTCAGTAAAGTTAGTTTAATTTTTTATGAAAATCTCCTGTAAAAATATTTTTCTCTTGCTCCTTCTCTTTTTCTTTCTCTTACTTCCAGGAAATATCCTATCTCAGCAGCTAAACGGAAAATACACGATCGTAATTCACGGTGGAGCAGGATCGATGGATCCAAATATGGAGGAGTCTTTAAAGCAAGCTTATCTGAGTTCATTGACTGATGCACTTAATATTGGTAGAGATATACTTGAAAAAGGTGGTCTAAGCCTTAATGCTGTAGAACAGGTGGTAAGATTTCTTGAAGATGATTCATTATTTAATGCAGGAAGAGGAGCAGTTTTTACATCTGAGGCTAAGAATGAACTGGATGCCTCTATAATGGATGGAAGAGATTTATCAGCGGGTGCAGTAACAGGAGTAACTATAATTAAAAATCCTATTTCCCTTGCACGCCTGGTGATGGAAAAAACTCCCCACATTCTTTTTGCAGGTAAGGGTGCTGATGAGTTGGGAATGCGGCTGGGTATTGATATTGTCGACCCTTCTTACTTTTTTGTTTACGATAGATTTAATGAATTAAAAAAAATGCTGCGAAATGTAAAAGGAACAGTAGGATGTGTGGCAATAGATCAGTTTGGAAATATTGCTGCTGCAACTTCAACCGGGGGAAGGACCGGTAAGATGCCGGGAAGAGTTGGCGATTCACCCTTGATAAATGCCGGAACTTATGCAAACAATAAAACTTGTGGTGTCTCTGCTACCGGGCATGGTGAATTATTTATAAAAAATACTGTAGCATATCAAATTTCAGCTTTAATGGAATTTAAAAATTATTCCCTGAAGCAGGCAGTTGAAGAAATTATCTATCAAATTTTACCTGAAGGTTCAGGGGGAGTAATAACCGTTGATAAAAATTACAATTTCGAATTATCTTTTAATACGTCCAGCATGCTTCGTGGTGTTGCAACCTCTGATGGGGTATTTGAAGTAAAAATCTGGAAATAAAATCAGGAGGAACTGTGAGACCAAACCAGGGAGACTATTCAACATATTATGAAAATTATATTAGACTAATTGAGGGTGATGATATTTTAAGAATTCTAAATGAGCAGAATAAAAAAACTCAGGATATCCTTAATTCTTTTTCAGAGCACAAAGGCAATTACAGGTACGCCGACGGAAAATGGACGGTGAAAGAGGTTGTTGGACATTTGCTTGATACTGAGAGAGTCTTTGCGTATCGGGCTTTGTGCATTGCAAGAGGAGAGAAAAAATCACTACCTGGTTTTGACCAGAATGACTATGTAAGTGAAGGAAATTTCAACAGGCGCGAACTTTTTGACCTTAACTATGAATATAGATTGCTCAGGGAATCAAATCTACTTTTGTTTAGAAGTTTTACTTCGGAGATGTTAAAACTTAAAGGATTTGCGAATGAGTCCTCGGTTACGGTATTAGCAATTTTGTTCATTATTGCAGGGCATGAGAAACATCATATGAATGTTTTAAGAGACAAGTATATGTGAAAACTATCTTAGAGAACTTATTTCATTTATAATCCTCACAGTTGCCCCTCTGTGTCCTTCAACATAATCATAAGATTTTTTTCCGCACTCACTCCTGAATTTATCATCAAAAAATAATATTCTTAACGAGCGATATAAATCTCGTTTATCTTTTACTAAAATTCCCCCACCAGTTTTTGTGAGTTTCTGTGCTTCCTGTGAATTTTCAATCTTAGGACCAAATAAAACAGGTACACCATAAACTGCAGCCTCCAAAACGTTATGAACATTTATCTTAAAACTGCCACCGACGAATGCTACATCAGCATAATTATACAGAATAGATAAAATCCCGATCGAATCGACAATAATAATTCGCTGGTTAGCATAATTGTTTATATGGGATAACCTTATTGATGCAACTACTCCAGAAAATTCAAGTTCCAGTTTTTCCAGGTTCAAAAGAGTTGGCTCGTGTGGTGCAATTATCATAAGTGCATCTTTATCGAAATTCAAAACTTTAAAGAATGCTGGTAAAAGAACTTCCTCATCCTGAGGCCACGTACTGCCCGCAACCAATACTTTGTTGCCTTTCAAAACATCGGGACTAATTATTTTGCTTTCCTTTGATGCAAGACTTCTATTGTATACTCTATCGAAACGCGTATCGCCAACTTTTTTAATCTCTACGTTTTTGCATTTAAAACTTCTAAACCCGTGGACATCCTCGTCCGATACAGTTAGTATTTTAGTGAAATCCTCAAATAAATATTTATGAAATGATCGTATTATTGGCAGCTTACGGGGTGAATTCTTTTTCATAGTTGCATCGACTAAAAGGCATGGAATATTTTTCTTTTTCAGTGTCCAGATATAATTGGGCCAGATATCATAACGCATGAACACTGCCAAATCCGGCGAGATAACCTCGACAAATCTTTTTGCCCGCCATTTTGAATCGAAGGGTAGATAAGTGATAATATCTGCAAATGGGTATTTCTTTGAATTTTCATAGCCTGATGGGGAGAAAAAGCTAACAACAATAATAGTATCCGTTTCCTTTTTTAATTTTTCAATAATTGGTTTTGCTTGTTCAAATTCTCCGAGTGAGGAAGAATGAAACCATATTATTTTTTTTGATTGATTCAGTGATATTTTATTCAAAATCAATTCTTCAAAAATTCTTTTTCGACCAGCAATTCCCTTTCTTATTTTTTGCTTGAATAGAGAAATAAAAATTAATGCCACATAAAGCAACGGTATAAAAAATAAATTATATATAATCTGCCAGAATTTTTTCATTACTGCAGTACCGGGTTAGTTAAACTGCTAAATGCAAGCTCTGGTTTTATTTCCTGCATACATTTAAAATGAATTTTCGGACAGGATTTCCTTCCGATGTGAGTGCAAGGTCGGCAGGAAAGATTTTTATTTTCCAGTTCGATGCTACGAGCTTTGTAAGGATAAAATCCAAATTCCTTAACCGTTGAACCAAAGAATGCAATGACCGGAACTCCAACAGCCGATGCTAAGTGCATTAAACCTGAATCGTTTGTGTATATTGCTTTGCACATCTTCATATTTGCTCCTACTTGTAGAAGACTTGTGCTGCAAAGATTTAGAGCATTCTTTAGTGCGCTTTTAATATCATAACAGATTGACGATTCTTCAGGCCCACCGAAAAGCACAACTCTATAGTCTGCCGATTCTAATTTATTTCCCAATTCAATGAAGTATTCCTTTGGCCATCGTTTTGTAAAATGCTTAGCCCCAGGACAAAGCCCGATATAATTTTCATTTTTATTTAACCTTGTATCTGGAGTGTTTTCTGTGTAGAAGTCAATACCTTCATGATCTAATTCATTTATTCCTGTTGCTTCTGCATATCTAACAGGAATTTGAGGAGATTCTTTCAGTCTATTTATTTTGAAATGGACCAGTAAAAACTTTTTTAGGTTGTTCTTTTTAAAAGTGAGAACTTTACAATTGAGTAATCTCACTATTTCTTTCGATCTAAAATTATTTTGTAGATCTATAACCAGGTTATAGTTTTTTGATATCAGGGAATTAAGGAGTGTATGTTTGTCTAGTTTTTGATTTACGTATTTATAAATATGGTTCAAATTAGGATTATTTTTTACTGCTTCAAAAAACTCATCTCTAACAATAAAGTCAATTTGAATTGACGGATTTCTTTTCTTTATGGAACGGATTAATGGAGTGGTTAACAGCACGTCGCCAAGCGAACTCAACCTGATTATCAGTATTTTTTTTAGTTGAGAGAAATCAATTGCCATTTTAATAGTAAAATTTGGATTAAAATATAAACATTTATTTATTTCGCATAAAACATATATTGAAGTTTACTTTAATAGGTCTTAAGTTAACACTTAAAATTTGGAATAATAAGAATGACTACTTTAACACCACCCGGAACAATTGAATTCCCTGAATCTTCAACAGAAAAAAAAGTTTATAATATTGTCGAACTCTTTAGCGAGCACATCCCTATAACGAATGATAAGAATAGGCTAGGCTATTGTTTATTCAAGTTTATGAAAGGGGAAGGGGATCCACCAAAAGTGGCGTTACGTAGTGCAAAGATAAAAGTAGTCGGCATCTCCATAGATGATCTCGCTCTGAAAATAGATGCTGAACTGAAAAAAATTTCTGCGTAGAAAGTAAATTACTGATTCACAGGCACTTCAGCTTCAGCCATAAATTTTTCAACCATTTTTACGTCTTCTTCACTTCCTATGAATATAGGAACTCGCTGGTGAAGTTTTTCCGGTTTAATTTCTAATGTTCGTTGCTTTCCGTTTGATGCCTTACCACCAGCCTGCTCAACAATAAATGCCATCGGGTTGCACTCATATTGCAAGCGTAGTTTTCCATTGGGATTTCTTGAATCTGCAGGGTACATAAAAATTCCACCATACAACAGATTTCGATGAATATCTGCAACCATTGAACCGATATATCTTGAAGAGTATGGACGGTTGGTTGTTTTATCTTCTTCCTGCAAATACTTAATATATTTTTTTAGTCCCGGATGCCAGTAAAGATAATTACCTTCGTTGATGCTGTAAATCTTGGATTTTTTTGGAGTTTGAATATTTGAATGTGAAAGTAGAAATTCACCGAATGCAGGATCAAGGGTAAAACCATGCACACCTGCACCTGCCGTATAAACCAGCATTGTGCTTGAACCATAAACAACATAACCGGCAACTACCTGATTGATACCTGGTTGCAGACAATCTTCCATAGTACCGGGTGTTCCATCAGGTGAAATCCTTCTGTAAATAGAAAAAATAGTTCCTATGCTTATATTGGCATCAATGTTCGATGAACCATCCAAAGGATCAAACAGGAGTACATATTTACCAATGTTAAACTTTTTGGGAATTTGAATAATGTCTTCCTCTTCTTCTGAGGCCATTACACACAGATGCCCGCCATGATCCATTGCTTTAATTAGCATATCATGCGCTAATATATCCAGCTTTTTTACCTGTTCCCCATGAACATTATTATCACCCGTAAATCCGATTATATCAACTAAACCAGCTTTATTGACTTCAAGTGAAATAACCTTCGCCGCTAAAGAAAGATCGTGAAGTAGTTTTGATAGTTCTCCGGTTGCACCGGGGTATTTACTTTGTTCTTCAATAATGTGGCGGGCAATTGTCATAAATGAAGTGGCCATTGTTTAGTCTCCCTGCTAATTTATGAATTCAGGTAGCTAGAATTTCCTGATCTTTATATTGCAACTGGTACAATTTATAATAAATTCCCTTTTTTGCAAGCAATTGTTGATGATTTCCTGTCTCCCTTATTTCCCCTTTATGCAAAACTATTATTTTATCAGCATTTTGAATGGTTGAAAGCCGATGAGCTATTACAATAGCAGTCCTTCCAACCAGTAGTTTTTCAATTGCCTGCTTAATCAGATGTTCTGACTCCGTATCTATACTGGAAGTTGCTTCATCTAAAATTAATATTTTAGGATTAAAAGCCAAAGCTCGTGCAAAAGATATTAACTGTTTCTGACCAACGCTTAGTGTTGCTCCACGTTCTTTAACTTCTTCATTATATTTTTTAGGAAGTTCATCAATGAATTTATCTGCTCCAACTACATTCGCAGCTTCTAATACTCTTTGATCACTTATTTCATCATTATCTAAATTAATATTTGATTTGATATTTCCTGAGAAGAGAAATACATCCTGTAGTACCATAGAAATGTGCTTTCGTAGTTCGCGTTTATCTAATTTTTCAATATTAATTCCATCGAGTAATATTTCACCTTTGTTTATATCATAGAATCTTGTCAAGATATTAATTATACTGGTTTTACCTGCACCGGTATGTCCTACAATTGCAACCGTCTCTCCGGGATTTATGCTGAAAGAAATATCCTTTAAAACAAAATCTTCACTGTTATAAGCAAACCATACATTCTTAAAATCAATACTTCCTTTAACATTTTCCAGTTTAATTGGATTTTCAGGATTACGGATCATTGTCTTATTGTCCAACAGTTTGAATATTCTTTCTGATGATGCCATAGCAGTTTGCATAATATTGTATTTCTCGGAAAGATCGCGAATTGGACGGAAGAACATTTCAGTATATTGAATGAAAGCGAAAAGAACTCCGATTGTCAATGTTCCCTGAATTATTTCACCACCGCCGTACCATATTATCAGGCCAACAGCAATTGAACTAAGCAATTCAACTCCGGGGTAGAAGATCGCATAGTAGAAAATTGACTTGATGTTTACCATCCGGTAATCGCTGTTAATACCGGAAAATTTTTTATACTCATCGTTTTCTTTATTAAAGATTTGAACAACACTCATTCCCGTTACATGTTCCTGCATATAAGAATTCAATCTTGCAAGGTGAAGCCTTACGTCTCTATAACTTTCCCTTGCTTTCTTTCTGAAAAGGAATGTACCGTAAATCAGAACCGGAAGAACAGATAATGTGACAAGTGAAAGATTGAAATCCATAAAGAACATAAATCCAAAAATCCAGAGAATTATAAACACATCACTAAAAACCATGACAATCCCCGAAGAAAAAAGCTCGCCCAAAGCCTCAACATCATTGGTGGCGCGTGTAACAAGTCTGCCGATTGGTGTACGATCAAAGAATTTTAATGCAAGCTTTTGAATATGATTAAAGATTTGTGTCCTCAGGTCAAATAACGTTTTTTGTCCAAGGTACTGAGTATAGTAGGTAAGAAAGTATTGAATAACTGCCTGTAAAAGAAGTGAACCAAATAACAGTACACCAATAAGTAGCAAACCATTGTAATCTGAATTTTTGATATAGTCGTCCACGGCGATTTTAGTCAGGTAAGGACGTACAGGACCAAGAGCTGCTACAACTATATTAAGGAGAATGGCAAATATTACGAAGTGTTTGTACGGCTTAACATATCTAAGCAATCGTTTCATCAGCTTAGCATCGTAAGCCTTACCTAATACTTCATCTTCACTTCTGTAATCGTTACTCATATTTTAGTTAAGCTCTTCCAATTCTTGTTCAAGTAATTGTTTGTAATGCAAATCAGCATATATTCCTCCAACTGCAATAAGCTGTTCGTGCGTTCCTTCCTCGGCGATTGTACCTTTTGAAAGGACAACAATTTTATCAGCATCTTTTACAGTAGAAATCCTGTGGCTGATTATAATACTAGTTCTGCTTGTCCCGTTTGCGGGATCTTTCATAAAACTCTTAAGGTTGGTAAGAATTTCTTCTTCAGTATGTGTATCAACAGCTGAGAAAGAATCATCAAGTATTAATATTTTTGGATCGATTGCTAAAGCACGGGCAAGACAAGCCCTTTGCTTTTGCCCACCTGAAAATGTAATCCCACGCTCACCTACAATAGTTTCATATTTATTAGGAAACTCCTGGACATCTTTGTCGAATTGTGAAATACTTGCAACTTTGTAAACCTGTGATGGATCAATTTCCCGCTTCCCATAAGAGATATTGTTTAGCACTGTATCTGAAAAAAGAAAAGATTCCTGCTGAACCACACCAATATTTGTTCTCAGAACGTCAAGCGGAAGATATTTCACATTTATTCCATCCATTAAAACTTCACCTTCAGAACAATCGTACAGACGCGGGATAAGATTTATAAATGAAGTTTTTCCCGAGCCGGTATAACCCATTATTGCAATAGTTGTTCCTTTTGTTACCTTTAGATTAATATTGTTAAGAATGTACGGACTGTGTTCGTTATACCTGAATGAAACATTCCTGAATTCAATATTCCCCTCAATTTCCTTGATGGAATAATTAGTCTCTTTCGATTCACTAATTTCGTAAGGCTCTGCAAAAATTTTATTCAGCCTTTTCATACTTGCTTCTGCCTGCTGAATAATGTTTATTACCCATCCGAAAGCAATCATTGGCCAGATGAGGATTCCCAGGTACACGATGAAAGCAGTTATTTCACCTAATGTCAAATCACCATTAATAACTTTAGTCCCGCCTAACCAGATAACAATAATTATCGACAAGCCGGTTATAAGGAAAAGAATAGGCATAATGAGAGCCTGGGTTCGTACCAGGTTCATATTTTTTTCCAGGTAATCCATGCTGTTATCAGCGTATCTTTTCATTTCACTTTCTTCACGCACATAAGATTTAATTACTCTTATCCCCGAAAAATTTTCCTGAACCATCGTAGTTAGCTGAGCAAACTTCTCCTGGATAGTAGTAAACTTTGCATGAATCAGCTTACCGACCTTATAAACAAGTATTGAAAGAAGTGGTAACGGTAGCAATGCCAGAAATGTTAAGCTTGTGTTTAGTGATAGCATCAGTGCCAAAACCATAATTAATCTTACTGAAGTATCGATAGAATACATAACAGCGGGACCGATAAACATTCTTACAGCATTAATATCATTGGTTGCGTGAGCCATTATAATTCCGGTTGACGTGTTCTGAAAATACCTGAGAGGAAGCCGCTGAATATGTTTCCAGAAATCTCCACGCAAATCATATTCAATCTCTCTTGAAACAACTATAATAGTCTGCCTGATCATAAATCTGAAAATGCCGGCAAATAATGATGCACCAACAATCATTAATCCATATTGAAGCAATAGAGAATTAGTTGCATTCTTTTGGAGGGCGTCAATAGAATCTTTCATTAATAAGGGTACGTAGACCGTTCCTATATTTGAAAGAACTATAAAGATCAATCCAAGCAGAATCTTTTTCTTATATCGTGCGAAATATTTTTTGAGTTTATAGAGGTTAGTCAATTATTATTCTTACTCTTTATCTTTAATCTTACTCTAAATAAGGGCATTAACAATAACGATTGGATCAATAATTTTTTATGAATATGAAAGGCAAAATGACTATTTAATCTCACTAAAACCAATGTATTTTTGTA
>JBATIA010000626.1:0-1890 GCA_049667415.1 Ignavibacteriaceae bacterium | reverse complement strand
TAGCTCTTATCTTTTTTATTTCTTCAAGTGAACATTCACGTGCAAGAACAATCCGAACCGCACCTAGTTTTTTATAAACTGATGCAGCCAAGGAATTTGATACTGAACCTTGAGTTGAAATGCAGAAAGGAATTTTATTTTTATGGCAAAGGTCAGCAACCGCTAAATCAGAACAGATGATTCTATCAATCTTTGCCTTTTTTGCAGCAGAAATAATTTTATCTGCATCTTCAATCTCATCTTCAAAAACAATTGTGTTTAGTGTTAGATAAGTTTTTACTTTTTTAGACTTGCAGAATTTAGATATTTCAGGTAGTTCTTCAACAGAAAAATTCTTCGCTTTAGCCCGCATATTTAATTTATCAACGCCAAAGTAAACTGCATCCGCACCTGATTTGATTGCGGTTCGTAACATTGTCCAGTCACCGGCTGGAGCCATTAATTCTGGTTTTCTTTGCTTGATCATCTTCACAGTACAATTTTATAGAACACTGATTAAACGGATGACACAGATATTCACAGTTTTAATCCGTGTTAATCCGTTCAATCTGTGTCATCTGTGTTCTATTCTCCTAACTCTTCTTTTCCCAGATTTGTGATAATTCCACAATTACTTTCACTGCCATTTCCATATCCTGAACGGCAACCCATTCGAGCTGTGAATGAAAGCTATGCTCACCGGCAAAAATGTTTGGAGTTGGTAATCCTATAAATGATAATCTTGAACCATCTGTGCCGCCACGAATCGGATGCATTATCGGTTTGATACCAAGATTCCTCATCGCCTGAACAGCATACTTTGTAACTTGCGGATGTTTTTTAAGAACTTCCCACATATTTCTGTACTGCTCAACTACCTTGAAATCAAATTTGGCGCCGGGGAATTTTTTAACTGTCTTTTGTGCTAAATCCTTTAAGAGCTTTTCGTAGACTTTTAATTTCTTTGTATCAAAATCTCTGATGATAAACTTAAGAGTTGTAAATTCTTCATTACCATTTATTGTAGTAGGATGAACGAATCCCTGTTTTTTTTCTGTGGTCTCAGGTGAGAGTTGGTTCTTCGGAAGACTCTCTAAAAACGCACCGGCTACTTTCATTGAGTTAATCATCTGGTTCTTTGCATATCCGGGATGAATATTCTTTCCAATAAATTTTAACACAACCATGTCTGCACTGAATGTTTCTGACTCAACTTCACCACGACTTGAGCCATCAACCGTATAAGCATACTTTGCGCCCAACTTTTTCAGATCAATTTTTTCTGTGCCTCTTCCGACTTCTTCATCAGGTGTAAAACATATTTTTATCGGTCCGTGTTTTACTTCGGGATGAGATAGAAAATAATTTGCTGCATCCATTATTTCTGCAACACCGGCTTTATTATCTGCACCCAGTAGTGTACTTCCATCAGTAGTTATAATATCAAAGCCTTTCATTTTCTTCAGGTCGGGATTTTCATTTTCTTTTATAACCCTTCCCTCTTTAGGCAGCTTTATATCACCACCCTTATACTTTTTATGAATGATTGGCTTTACGTTTTTACCTGTCACCGCCGGAGATGTATCAACGTGTGCAATGAAAGCAATTGGCGGCACTTTCTTTTTGGTGTTTGCAGGGATTGTTGCCATTACGTAACCCCACTTATCCATAACTGCATCTTTTAGTCCCATCTTCTTTAATTCCTTTGCAAGATCTGCAGAAAGCTTTTTCTGCTTTTCCGTGCTAGGAAAGCTGGTTGATTCTTCATCTGATTGCGTATCGTATTTCACATATTTTAAAAAACGATCAACACAAGTGAATTTATATTTTGGATCGAACATGATTCCTCCTGATATTCATTTTAGGTTTATTGTTTATCAACTCTTTTAATTTCTACTCTTCTGTTTTGTG
>JBATIA010000625.1:0-1792 GCA_049667415.1 Ignavibacteriaceae bacterium | reverse complement strand
GTTATCAACAGCCTTCACAAAGCTGGTAATTACGAATTTACATTCGACGCTACAAATCTGGCTAGCGGTATGTATATCTACAGAATGGAAGCAGGTGACTTTGTTTCAATTAAGAAGATGATGATTCTGAAGTAAGTTTCACATTTTCGAGTAAGTTAAAGCCCCGATTTATCGGGGCTTTTTTATTTAGGAACTAAATTTCAATTTGGTTTCTTTGCTTTGGCAGTTATTGTCATCTCAGCTTCCTGCTTGAAATGCAAAATAAATTCAGCTTCATCACCAACTTTAACATCTTTCTTTAATTTCATTAGCATTATGTGGTGAGCGCCGGGTTTTAGTTCGAATGAACTATTTGCCTCAATCACAATCATATCAACTTTACGCATTCCCATCATTTCTCCTTCTGAGTAAGTCTCATGAATTTCCACCCGCTCCGCAAGATCCGAATCTACTTTAAATAAAGTGTCGGCCCTTTCACCGGTATTTTCGATTGTGAAGTAAAGTGCTGTTGCCATTTTTTCTGATGAAGGTCTCATCCAGGGATCTTTAATTTTTATTTTGTCTTCGGGCGGGAAGAAAAATAACAGGAGAACTAATATTGCATTCATTTTTAATCCTTTAAAGTTTTTATGTCTTCAATTATTTCATCAAGATTTAATGTGCTTCCTTTATAATTCTTTCTAAGGATTCCGTTTTCATTAACCAGAGAAATTCTGTCCGTATGCATCATCGAGTATTCGGGATTACCTTCTTCGTCGACGGTCTGATCTGTCTTAATTGCCTTCACATCAAACCTTCTTAGCAGGTCTTCAATTATTTCTTTATTGCCTGTCAGTAGCATCCAGTTCTTAAAGCTGATTTCTCGTATTTCTGCAAACTTTGTTAGCACTTCTGGTGTATCTCTGTCGGGGTCAAAACTGATTCCTACAAACTTGACATCATCGATTCCTTGTTCCTTCAATCTCTTTTCTGTTAAATACATATTGTGAGTCGTCATCGGGAAAATATCAGGGCAATATGTATAAATAAATCCCAATACTGTGATATGTCCTTTAATTACATCGGGGAATGTTACGTTTGCACTATCCTGGTTGATCAGCTGATAAGACTTTTTTGTTAGATCTTTATCGAGCGGCAGATTATCCTTGCAGGAAACAATCAGCATTAGATTTAATAACAATGCTGAAATTAAAACCAATTTATTCATTATAACTAAGTTGACTATTTATGAACATTACTCATTCAAACTTATTAAATTTATATAAGCAGATAAAGTTATTTACTGTAACCATATAATTATTCAACAATATGAACGAAAATTTAACTAACACCCAATCTGGCGATATGCCATCTGATGAGTTCAGAAAAAACGGGCATCAGCTTGTTGGCTGGATCGCTGATTACCTTTCAAACATTGAAAAATATCCGCCATTGTCTCAGGTAAATCCCGGTGATATTTCAAAACAAATTCCTAAATCGCCGCCAGAAAAAGGTGAGGAGATTGAAAATGTTTTAAAAGATGTTGATAAAATTCTAATGGATGGAATAACTCACTGGAATCATCCGGGATTTATGGCTTACTTTAATTCAACTTCAAGTGGACCCGGAATTTTAGCTGAGCTCCTAACTGCCGGACTTGGAATAAACGGGATGTTGTGGAAAACTTCTCCTTCTTTCACTGAACTGGAAAGATCTATGATGAATTGGTTCAGACAAATGGTTGGACTGCCGGAAAATTACTGGGGAATTATTTACGATACTGCTTCAACCAGTTCTTTGCATGCTATTGCAT
>JBATIA010000624.1:0-5018 GCA_049667415.1 Ignavibacteriaceae bacterium | reverse complement strand
ATGATAACCAACCCGATAAGTGTTTTCTTCAATTTCTAATATGCCTTTCTATTTTCTACAAGAATGGAAGTATAACAATTTAATATTCTTTAATTGAAACTGGTTTAATGTACTAAAAATATACTTTAAATTAATTTTGGACCCGCTGCTGCAATTTCTTTCTCAGTTTCTGCTTCGTAATCTTTAAAATTATTTACAAACATACCCGCAAGCTTCTTTGCCATTTCATCGTATGCGTTTTTATCTTTCCAGGTATTTCTTGGATTCAGTACCTCGGAAGGAACACCATCACAAGATTTAGGAATTTGCAAATTGAAAATTGGGTCAGTTTCGTATTCAACTTTATCAAGCTTACCATCAAGTGCAGCATTAAGCATAGAACGGGTATATTGTATCTTCATTCTACTTCCTACTCCGTAAGGACCTCCTGTCCAACCAGTATTCACCAACCAGCATTTAGCTTTATGTTTTTTAATTTTGTCACCTAATAGCTTAGCATAAACAGTTGGGTGCCAAACCATAAACGGTGCACCAAAACATGTGCTGAATGTAGCCTTTGGCTCGGTTACACCTTTTTCGGTTCCGGCAACTTTTGCAGTGTAACCGGAAATGAAGTGATACATTGCCTGTTCAGTTGTTAGCTTTGAAATTGGGGGAAGGACTCCAAAGGCATCGGCAGTTAGCATAACAATATTTTCTGGATGACCGGCCTTACCCTCTTCAACAATATTGTTGATATGAGTTATCGGATAAGCGGCTCTTGTATTTTCGGTAAAAGTATCGTCATTCAAATCTATTCTTCTAGTCTGAGCATCAATCTGAACATTTTCTAAAATAGTTCCAAACTTTTTTGTTGTTTCATAAATATCCGGTTCAGCTTCCTCAGAAAGTCGAATCACTTTTGCATAGCAGCCGCCTTCATAATTGAACACTCCATCTTCACTCCAGCCATGTTCATCATCTCCTATTAATTTTCTATTTGGATCAGCAGACAAAGTTGTTTTGCCTGTGCCCGATAAACCAAAGAACAGTGCAACATCTCCTCTTTCGCCAACATTCGCTGAGCAATGCATTGACATAACATTTTTCATCGGCATTAAGTAATTGAGAATTGTAAAGATAGATTTTTTAATTTCACCTGCATAGCTGGAGCCACCAATAAGAACTAATTTCTTTCCAAAATTAATCAGGACAAACACTTCTGAATTTGTTCCATCATTTTGAGGGTTTGCGTGAATGTTAGGCATTTGAATAACAGTAAACTGAGGAGCGTGTTTCTCTAACTCTGCAGGGTTAGAATATCTTCTGAACATATTTCTTGCAAAAAGATTGTGCCAGGCAGTTTCTGTAATCACCCTGATTGGCAAACGATATTTTTCATCGGCACACACATAACAATCTTCAACATAAAGATCCTTTCCCTGAATATATGCCATCATCTTTGCAAAAAGCCTGTTATACTGTTCCTCGGTCATTGATTTATTAACTTTTCCCCACCAAATATTTTTATCGCTGGTTTCTTCCTTAACTAAAAATTTATCGTTCGGACTTCTACCTGTATGATAACCGGTTCTGACTACTATCGGTCCAAGGTGAGCAAGCAATCCTTCTCTTCTTCTTACAACCTGCTCGTACAGTGCAGGTGTGCCATAGTTGTAAAATACTTCACGAATGTTTCTTAAGCCCTGAACTTCAAGTTCCTTAATAACTTTATCTTTTAGTAGCATTTCATACTCCTTTTTTTTCTTATTTAAGGATAATTCTTGAGAAAATCAAATACTGGTAATTAAATAAAATTTAAAAAATCGTATTCTATTGCTTCTTCACAAAAAAAAGGTTCGCCGTATCTCTTACCGATCTGGAAACCATAAAACTTTGCACGTGCTTCAACATATTCAAGAAATTCCGGTCTGCTGATAAACGTTTCCTCTTTCTTTAATGATGAATTATGAAACTGACTTTTAAATGCAAGAACAGACCTCATCTTAGTTTCAAAGTGATCTGAAATATCAACTATAACAGAAGGTGGAAAAAGATAAGTCTGCATGTAGTAAAAAATTTTTTTGGGACGGAATGGATATTGGATCTTTCCACCAACTGAGGTTCTGAATTTTTCCAACCCTGATTTAAAGACTGCCCTCTTCACTATAGCACTTGCATCAATATGATCCGGATGACGATCGTTGAAGTAGGGTGCAAATACTAATTTCGGTTTATATTTTCGAATTAGAGTTATAGTTTTTTTTAGTGAATTTTCAGATAAGGAGATATTCCCGTCTTTCAATCCAAGGTTCTCACGCACTTTTACCTTAAGAATCTTAGAGGCAGCCTGGGTTTCCATGGCTCTTGTTTTTAAGTTTCCTCTTGTGCTCATTTCACCTTTGGTAAAATCTGCAATACCTACGCTAAGACCTTGCGATGAAAAACGTGCTATTGTTCCGCCCATAGAAAGCTCCGCATCATCAGGATGAGCTGCAAATACTAAAACATCTAATTTCATTTTCGCCTTATTTCTTTAAGAATGTTTGATATGGTTGAATCCAAATATATGTTTAGTTATCTAACACTCAAAAGATAAAACCTGCTTTTTCTATCCTTTTATATATGAAAACAACAATTAGAGTTAACTTTTTTTGGCAACAACTAATATTTGATATTTATTAAGTAATGTTTAATTTCGCCTCAATTCATTTCGTATCAAACCAGAATTTTAATAATATTTGGAGTAATTATGAAATCTCTTTTAACTATCCTTATTTGTGTTTTTATATCTACCGGTACATTCGCACAACCGACTTATCAATGGGTCTTAAAACAATCAGGTAGTAGTCTCGGTGGACCAATTGATTATAATAACCTTAATCCTAACATTGTTTACTATGGATCCAACAATCTAATCTATAAAAGTACTGATATGGGTGAAACTTTTTCTGTTACGGGCACTTCTGTTCCGAACTCATCAGAAATTAAAAGTATAAGTATCGATGATAGTAACCTTGGTACATTCATAGTCGCGATTGAATCTTCGCCAAATGATAAAATCTATAAAACTACAAACGATGGTGCAAATTGGACTCTAACTCTTGATGAAGGCCAAATGTCTTTCTTTGGCATTCCTGTTACACAGGATCCTTCAAATCCAAATACACTTTATACCATGATAAATACCAATTTTAAAAAATCAACTGATTTTGGAAGCACCTGGACAACTATTGCCAGTAACTTTGGACCAATATCTGCACCTTGCGATATCGAAGTCTTTCCTGATACCAGTATTATTCTTATTGGTGATAATGGAACAGGAATATTCAAAAGCACTGATTATGGTCTGACCTGGTCTCAAAAATATTTCACAAGTGGTGAGATACCTACTGTTTCTGTTGATTATACTAATCCCGGTATTGCTTGGGCAACAAAGTGGAGTGGCGGTGGAGGATTGTTAAAATCTACTGACTATGGCGAAACCTGGATTGCACAGAGTGGATTTAGTGGTACTAATATGTGGGGTGTCCACGTTCAGCCAACTGATGGAAATGTAGTAATTACTGGATGTTATTCCTGTGGTACCACCTGGCGTTCAAAGAATGGTGGTTCAACATGGACTTTAATAAATATCGGCTCATCAAACTATCAGATAGCTATTATAGATTCTATGAACCAATTTGCTGCACAAGGAAATGGTTTTTATAAATTGGAATCAGACTATTTTGTCCCTGTAGAACTTGCATCTTTTAGTGCTCAATTAGTTCAAAAAGATGTTGTTCTTAATTGGACAACAGCAAGTGAGCTAAACAATCAGGGTTTTGAAATTGAACAAAGTTTTGATAATGAAAATTTCAGCAGAGTTGGTTTTGTACCTGGTTTTGGCTCTACAACAGAATCGAAAACTTATTCTTTTAAAATTTCTGATGCTCCAATCGGGATACAATATTATAGATTAAAGCAGATTGATTTTGACGGAACGATCACTCATTACAACTCGGTAGAAATTGATGGTCCGGTTGTAAGTGAATTTGCACTATATCAGAATCATCCCAATCCGTTTAATCCATCAACTAATATTTCGTTTTCAATACCTGTTGAGTCAAATGTGAGAATTAAGTTATTCAATATGCTTGGGCAGGAAGTCGCTCAACTTGTTAATTCTGATTTTCAGGCAGGTAATCACAAAATTGAATTCAATGCTCAAAACATATCAACAGGTGCATATATCTACACTCTTGAAGCACAAGGAGTCAATGGAAAAAGCTTTGCTTCAACCAAGAAAATGATCTTGCTGAAGTAACAGTTTTTATTTTATTGAGTATCTTTAAAGGGAAAAAAGAATTCTTTAAAGACGCTGTAAATTTGAAAAAGAATATTAATTTCTTTCAGGCAAATAATGAATAAATTAAAACTCATTATTCGCTATGGGAAGGTTGGTAAGCTTCTGCATTTTGTTGCTTTTTGGGCTCTCGTTGTATCCGCGTATTCCTTTTTAAGACTAAATAATTTGGAGTATAATGCAGATCCATTTTTATGGATTACCTGGCTCGCATTGTTAATCATTCTTTTTAATATGGGTATATTGGCTGAACTTGATGGATACTCCAGGTTTCAGAATTACAAGCAAGTGAAAGATCAGATGTTTTTAAATGGCTTTCAGGAGAGACAGTTGAAACCGTTATTGAAAAGCAGTTGTCAGCGTGAAGCTGCAATTTTAGCTGGTGATGAACTTGGCATAGGAAAAGAGGTGAGGAATTATTTTTTACAGAAGGGTTACAAGTGGTATCATATAATTCCTGATTTTGTTTTCAACAATCAACTCTTCTTTTTTAGTATGTTCTTCTGGCGAACCACTTTTTTTACTCCCCGTTACGAACCAAAAGTTAATTACGATCTGCTTGAATTGTACCGAATATAATTATTTTGATATGTGCAATAAAAATTTTTAAAACCGAATGTAGATATGAAAATAAATTTACTAATCGTTAGTGTTTTCTTATCAATAATTATTTATGCCAACATAGATGAAATGA
>JBATIA010000623.1:0-2171 GCA_049667415.1 Ignavibacteriaceae bacterium | reverse complement strand
GGCTAATTCCTCAATTTGTGGTGAATCGATTGATCTGAAGTTAAAGCAGGATTTCCCCTGCATTCTTTTTTTTAGTTCAAGAGAAATTTCATCTAACAATTTTGGATTGATATAAACAGGCATTAAGTGAAAACTCACATAGTTTTTATTTATAACCACTCCACCAAAGTAAATATCTCTTTTATATTTTTCACTGAATCCTGCATTAAGATTGTACGCATTCTTTTTATCTGATGTTACAGTGAGATGTTTCTCGTACTTTGCTAGAATCTCTTTCAGCGAATTAAATGTTTTCTGGAATTGAGTTTTAGTCATTCAGCTTTTTCATAATAATTTTTTTTCAAATCAAAAATAAACTGTTATTCCGAAGTTGATATCATTCCCTGAAAATCGATAAAGTTTTTCACTTGAATTACCATAAAGGTTATTGTCCATTTCACGTTCAGACGTTCGTGATCGGTAGCTGAAGTTGAAACCATATTCTGCAGACAGACTCATATTCTGTAAGAAGAACCATTCAACTCCGGCAATAAAATCAACACCCAGGATAAAATTATTGTTTGTTTCCTTATAGTGTTTATCATTGGGGGTTCCTGTAGTCTCACTTTCGTTAGTATAAGTTGAATATGTAACAAATGGTCCGGTTCCACAGTAAAAAGCTATACCATCTGTTTCAACAAAGTACCGGATGTACTGAGACTTTAGAGTTACCGAAAAGTTTTTTGAATTATAATTGACTTCAGCAACGTTTACAGAATCAAACTGATTTGTCTCGGCATCTCCATCTGAATTACCAAAATCAATCGATAGACCTGCTCTTATTGCATCCATTTTACCAAAGTGATACTTTCCCGAAAAGGTTGTTCCCTGAAAATTAGAAAGCTGAAAATCATCACTTATTTGAAATTGAAGTGCAAACTTTCCATCTAGGGAATCTAAGTTGGATGAACTCTGTGAAAAGACTGTTGACATGAAAAGTTGAAAGAAAAATAGAAATGAAAGAAGAATTCTGATATTTGAATTAATAAGCATAACTCCTCCATCAAAATTGAAAATGATGAACTAGAATCCTCTAATTATACATTTAAACTTACACATCATTTCTTTATTTTCAATCCCGAAATCTTGTAATTAAATAAATTATTTATGAAGAATAAAACATTCGTAATCGTAGATGCAATGGCGATGGCTTACAGAGCTTACTTCGCTTTTATTAACCGTCCGCTTAAAACCAAACAAGGTGAACCTACTTCGGCTGTTTATGGATTTGTGAACCAGCTTGTTAAAGTCCTGGAAGATCACAAACCGGATTACATTGCAGTTGCCACTGACTCGAAAGAAAAAACCTTCCGCCACGAAAGGTATGAAGCTTATAAAGCAACACGGGAAGCAATGCCCGACGATATGATTCCTCAGATTGGAAGAATAAAAGATATTGTTGAGTTAATGAACATTCCGCTTTATATTAAACCTGGGTACGAAGCTGACGATATTATTGGAACTGCTGTAAAACTAGCTGAAAAAAAAGGAATGATCTCCTATGCAATTACTCCTGACAAAGATTATATGCAGCTTGTTACCGATAAAGTAATAGTTGCAAAACCTGGACGAGGATCCGACGAGGTTGTTTTTTATGATGTTAAAAAAGTAATTGATGATTACGGTTTCGAGCCAAAGCAGATGATTGATTACCTGGCTCTGGTTGGAGATAGCTCAGATAATATTCCGGGTGTTAAAGGCGTGGGTGAAAAAACAGCTCTGCCATTAATTCAAAAATTTGGTTCGATTGAAAATATTTATAATAACCTGGATAAAATTGATAAGCCCGGCACTTTAAAAAAGCTTGAAGAGAGTAAAGAGAATGCTTTCCTTTCGAAAGAGCTCGCAACAATCTTTTGTTCTGTTCCAATGGAATTCGATTTTGAAAAAGCTAAATTTGAAAAACCGGATTTTGACAAGCTTCGTGATTTATTTTTAGAACTTGAATTTAAAAATCTGTTTTCCAGATTATTAAAAGTTTATGATTCCAACAAAGTGCAAGAAATAAAAGAAGAAGAACTCACTGATGCTAAGACTTTTGATAAAAATACAAGTAAATATAGTTTAATAACAGAGGGTAAAGATGCAAAGCAGCTTGCAGAAAAATTAAGTAAAAAAGATCTGGTCGTATT
>JBATIA010000622.1:0-5609 GCA_049667415.1 Ignavibacteriaceae bacterium | reverse complement strand
AATTTTATTCAGGATACGGAGATTGATTTCAATAAAGGAAGAATATACTATCCACAAGATGAGATGGCTAAATTCGGTGTTCATGAAAAAATGTTTGAGATGAATGAAAATAATCTTAATTTGAAGATGCTTATTGAATTCAGTGTAGGCAGAATTCAATCTTTATTTAATGAAGGTAAAGGTCTTTTAGAATTTCTTTCCGGTAGATTTAAGTACGAAATTCACTGGACCATTAAAGGTGGAGAAGAAATTCTGAATAAAATTCGTGGCGCTGATTTTGATGTTTTTACAAGAAGACCGGCATTAACCAGGTCTGATCGTCTAAAAATATTATCTAAATCATTCTTTAGTTGATGAACGATATAGCAAAAGAAATAGCAAAAAAAAGCAACAGCAGTTTCTATTATGCATTTAATCTGTTACCTGCTGAACAGCGCGATGCAATGAATACTGTTTATGCTTTTTGCAGGCAGACAGATGATATAATTGATGAAGGATCAGTTGCAGATGAATTAAAATATGAGAAGCTTAGAAAATGGAGAATTGAATTAGAGAAGTCTCTAAGTGGTCATTCCGATTATCCCATCATTAACAAACTGTCCAAGACCATTCAGAAGTTCAACATCCCTCTTGAACCATTCTTCGATTTACTCAAGGGAATGGAAATGGACCTTCAGAGGAAGAGATATATTACATTTGATGATCTGCAGACTTATTGCTATCACGTTGCCTCAACTGTAGGACTGATGTGTATTGAAATTTTTGGTTACAGGCATTCATCAGCAAAGGATTTTGCCATTAATCTGGGGATTGCATTACAGCTAACCAATATTTTACGTGATATAAAAAAGGATGCTGAAAAAGGAAGGATCTATCTGCCACAGGAAGATTTGAAAAAGTTCAACTATAATGAAAATGATCTGTTGAGTAATACTTATAATGAAAATTTTCAGAAGATGATGAAATACCAGGTTGAAAGAGCAAGAGAATATTTTGAGAAAGCAACTGCCTGCCTTAATCTCGAAGATAAAAAAGCAATGTTTGCTGCGAGAGCTATGCAGCATATTTATTACCGGATGCTAAATAAAATTGTGGATGCTGATTACGATGTTTATAACAATAAGATTCATGTTTCTACGATTAAGAAAGTTGGTATTTCACTGGGAGTTTGGGCTAAGTACAGACTAGTTTACTGATTTATCTTACTTCAGGCGGATGCAGAAAAAAGTAATTGTTATTGGGGGTGGATTTGCCGGACTTACCGCAGCAGCTTATCTTTCAAAAAATAATTATAAAGTAACACTTCTAGAGGCATCTCCAAAATTAGGTGGACGAGCTTATTCCTTTCTCGATAAAGAAACTAACACGGTGCTAGATAACGGGCAACATATTCTTATGGGCTGCTATTTTGAAACACTGAATTTTCTTTCTCTTATTGGTGCCTCAGGAAATTTCTATTTCCAGAAAAGGCTGGAAGTAAATTTTGTTAAGGAAGGATTTCAAGTTTTTCCTTTAAAAAGTTTTCCTTCTTTCTATCCATTAAATTTGTTAGTAGGAGTGCTGAAGTATCAAGCAATCAATTTTTCAGAACGAATGGCTTTATTAAAAGTTTTTTTCAAACTTCCTTTCTATTCTGCCAGCAAATTATCGCAACTTAATATTAATGAATGGCTTGCTAAAGAAAATCAATCAAAAAATGTTCAGGATGCTTTCTGGAGAATATTAGCCGTCGGCGCTTTGAATACCGGGTTAGAAAAAGCTTCAGCTAAGATCTTTGTTGATATTCTCAGGCAGATTTTTCTAACAGGCAAAAAAGCAGCAACAATAATCTTACCTAAATATGGATTGAGTGAATCCTACTGTAAAATATCTGAAGAATTTATCAATAATCATGGTGGAGAAATTATTTCATCAACCACAGTCAATAAATTAGTTTTAAAGAGCGATATGGTTAGTGAAATACATACCTCAAACAAAACGTTTACAGATTTTGATTTTGTTTTATCTGCTATTCCTGCATTTGCTCTTTCCAGGATTATTGATAACGAGTTACAAATAAATATTCCTGAGTTTAGCTTTTCATCTATTTTGAATATTCATCTATGGATGAAAGACAAATCATTTCCTGAAGGATTCTACGGACTTATAAACTCTCCCATCCATTGGGTTTTCAACAAGACAACCCATTTAAATTTAGTAATTAGTGATGCAGGTGAACTAGTTAACAAACCGGATGAAGAAATTATGATGATTGTTAAAAAAGAGATGAATAAATTTTTTCTTATGCCTCCCGATTCAATTATCAATTATAAAATTATGAAGGAAAAGCGAGCTACTTTTATTCCTTCAGGTCACATTGTAGATAATAGAACTACTCAACTAACAAAAATCAAAAACTTAGTCCTTGCAGGGGATTGGGTGGATACAGGATTACCTTCTACAATTGAGAGTGCGGTAAAAAGTGGAAGAGTGGCAGCCGAAATTGTCACGTCTGCAAAATAATTTATAACCCTTCCTCACTGAGCAGATAAGCAAGAATTGCTATAGCTGCCGAACCAAGCTCAAACTCTCTTGGATGAACTGCATCAAAAACATCATTAGCAGAGTGATGCACATCCATATATCGCTGATCGTCGGGAACATATCCGATAAGCACCCCGGCATTTTTTATTTTCTGAATATCAACACCGCTGCCACCTTTACGAACCCATTCAATATTTGCTTTCGAGAGTATCGGGAGCCAGCTTTGTAATCTGGCGATTAGTTCTGTCGAATCAGTTTCTGCATAAAAACCGATTGGAGTAAAAGCTCCCCGGTCAGATTCAATTACCGCAAGGTGAGTTTGTTCTGAAGTATCAGCATAATTCGCATACTCGGTTGCGCCCCTCGATCCGTTTTCCTCATTGATGAAAAAGACACACCTTATTGTTCTTTTAGGTTTGATCTCCAATCGTTTCATCAAGTCCAGGACTTCGAGTGATTGAATACAGCCAGCTCCATCGTCATTCGCTCCATGCCCAACATCCCAGCTATCAAAGTGTCCTCCAATCATAACAATTTCATTTGGTAATTCTGTTCCAGTTATTTCTCCGATTACATTGTAGGATTGAGCATCAGGCAAAGTTTTGCAGTTTAACTTTAAATTTATCCTCAGTTTAGAATTCTTTATTATCTGCTCGCTCAGGAAATCGGCATCCTGATATCCCAATGCGGCAGCAGGAATTTTATGAATCGAATCATCGTAATTCATAATTCCTGTATGAGGATTATTGTCATATTTTGTTGTGATGGATCGGATAACGACACCAACAGCTCCATATTTGGCTGCTTCAATCGCACCTTCTATACGCTGGTTAATTGCTCCACCATAACCTGAGAATGTATTTATTTCACCCTGGTCAAGCGGTCGACTGAAGAATACAATTTTCCCCTTCGCATCATCTTTTCGTTTTTCAAGTTCCTCAAAAGATTTTACTTCAATAATTTCAGCGGTAATTCCATCGATCGGTGTTGAAATACTTCCTCCCAATGCAAGTACAGAAAGTGATTTTCCTAACTCAGGGATTGTACAACTTTCTGCTTTACCTCGTTCCCAATGAGGAACCATTACTGGTTGCAGCCAGATTTTTTCAAATCCTAATGACTCCATTTTTTTGTGAGCCCAGTTGATTGCTTTCATTGAATTTTCAGAACCACTTAGCCTGGGTCCTATTTCACAGAGCTCACGAAGATATTCATAACCCTTACGTTCTCGTAATGCAGTCTCAACTATTAACTGCGCGATTCTTATGTGATCTTCAATATTTACTGAATTTTCTCTTGTTGTTTCTGGCATTTTACAGGTTGAATTAATTAAAAGAATTAGAATTAAAGAGAATACTAGAAATGATCTATAAAACATACCCTGACCTTTCAAGAATGTTCTCCGAAAAATAAATACTTATATGAGCGAATAGTTAGTAGAGTACTTATATTTAAATATCTAAAATTCACAATTATCAAATAAAAATATTTTTGGAGTTGAATTTAAGGAAGCTTACAACATGAAAGCAATTTTTACCCTTTTATTTTTATCATTAATAGTAACAAATTCTCCCGGTCAGGACCTTCCGCACTGGATGACTAAGGAAGAATCTGTTTTATGGCAAAGCTATCAGTATCCTGTAAATCCTCTTTTTTCTGATCCACCTTCTTCACCGGTTCGCGGAATGGCTGAGTGGGAAGAGCTTCAAGGATTAATAATAACCTGGACTTCTTTTCAGTCAATTTTAAGACAGGTTGTAGATTATGCTCAGGAGGAAGGAAAAGTTTTTATTATTTGCAGTGACTCCAATTCAGTAAAAAGTTATTTGCAAGCGGGTGGTGTTCCATTGTATAATTTGGAATTCTTAGTTACTGCTTTCAATTCCATCTGGGTTAGAGATTATGGACCATGGACAGCTTATACAAATGATATTGACACACTGAATATTATTGATTGGATTTATAATAGACCACGACCTGATGATGATGTTACGCCGGTATTCTTTGCTAATTATATTGGTGCACCTATCTATCAAACTACTACACCACCGTACGATCTTGAGCATGCTGGTGGGAACCTTATGGTTGATGGACATGGGACAGCTTTCTCGTCCAAATTAATTCTCAATGAGAATCCATCTAAAACTGAATCACAGATTGATGAAATAATGAATAAGTTTTTAGGAATCGACAGATACATCAAAATGAATACATTGCCTTATGATGTTATTCATCACATTGATATGCATATAAAACTTCTTGATGAAGAAACACTCTTAGTAGGGCAATATCCACAGGGAGTGGCAGATGGTCCCCAGATTGAAGCCAATCTGCAATATATTTTAAATAACTTTAATAGCTGTTTTGAACGACCATATAAGGTTGTTAGAATTCCTATGCCTCCAGATCAATTTGGTAGATATCCAAACACAGGTGGTTACTATAGAACTTACACTAATTCAGTCATAATAAATAAAACTGTTATTATTCCGACTTACGAATACCAGTACGACACTACAGCTTTTAGAATTTACCGCGAAGCTATGCCCGGTTACAATATTGTAGGGATAAACTCAAACTCAATTATTCCTTCGCTCGGTGCAATTCACTGCATAGTAAAGGAAGTAGGGGTCTCTGAGCCTGTGTGGATTTCGCATGCAAAAATGGATTCGGTTGTTCTTGATGAAGATTCCATTATGATAAGTGCAGTAGTAAAGACAATGTCCGGGATTTCAGAAGCATCAGTATACTGGACTGCGGATACATCTCTCGGATTCAACTCGGTCCATATGCACTTTGTTTCTGGCGACACTGCGATCGGTTACATTCCTGCTCAAACAGACAGCACAGAAATATTTTATTACATTTCTGCAACTTCAAATAGCGGAAGGACTGTAACAAAGCCTTTGGTAGCACCTGAGGGTTTTTACAAGTTTATAGTAGAAAACTCTGTAACAAATTTTACACAAAATTTTCAACCAGAGGAATTTTATTTATCACAGAACTATCCCAATCCATTCAATCCACCAACAACGATCAAGTTTCGGATTGGGGATTTCGAATTTGTGAATTTAAATGTTTACGAC
>JBATIA010000621.1:0-8190 GCA_049667415.1 Ignavibacteriaceae bacterium | reverse complement strand
AATACGCTTTACATCAAAGCTATCCCAACCCATTCAACCCAAGTACAATAATCAGTTGGCAGTCGCCAGTCGGCAGTTGGCAAACATTGAAAGTGTATGATGTGCTTGGTAATGAAGTCACAATTTTAGTTGATGAATACAAACCTGCAGGAAAGTATGAAGTTGAGTTTAATGCAACATATTTACCAAGCGGAGTTTATTTCTATCAACTGAAAGCAGGAGATTTTGTAGAAACCAAGAAGATGTTATTGCTAAAATAAAATGACCTCTCCCTTAATCCCTCTCCTTGGTAAGGAGAGGGAAATAGGGTGAGGTTAAAATGAGGGGATTATTTTAATTACTCTTTATTCCATCCCGGAACTCTACCCGGTGTCCAGGGTGCGCCGTATTTTTCCATTTCGTATTCAAGATTTTTCACATCAACTTCAAGTAGAGTTTTAATCTTTGCAAGAAGCGGTTCAAACTTTTCTGAGGCAACCTTAAGATTGTTCCTCTGCGTCTGAGTTGGTGCAGAAGTTGTATTCCACATTCCCCAGGCAAGCTCGTTTAGCCTGTCATAAACTGTTGGAGCTGTTGGTTCATTCCTTTCAGCAATTGTATTGTCCCGGAAGAGATGCTGTAATATGTCATCTGTCTCTGCTTTAATTCTTAATACATTATTCATTAAGGAATTAGGTGCTTCTGGAGTTTGCTTGATTGCATAGAAAAGTATATCAGTTTTATCTTTCAGATCGCGTGTAGAACTTAAAGCTCCTTCAACCGCTCTGTTGAATTCCCAGAATTCTTTATGAAATGCAACAAGTGCAGCTCTGTCTTCAGCAGGAAGAGTAGTATTGTTCAGTACTTTTGCTTCGAATGATTGAGGTCCGGCAACCAAAGTAAGTTCGCCATCATCACTCAGGTACATTTCAACAGAATATTTTCCGGGCAGAACAGGTGTGCCGCTTTCGTTTTTATCTGTAACTGTTTTAACAGGATTAGTATCTGCATACTTCAAATCCCAGGTAATTCTGTTTATTCCTTGCTTGACCGATTCTTTCAGTTTTCTAACAACGTTTCCTTGTCCATCTTTAACTACAAAAAGCAAAAAAGATTTTTCTTCCCTGTCCTCAGTTCTGAGTTCATCCCAGGTCGGATAGTAAACAGGCTTGTTGTCCTTTATTAAATCTTTTTCTTTTTCTTGCCTGATTGATTTTTTACTCTTCGGTGCTTCTTTTATGTAATAGGTGAATGTAGCGCCGAATGGAGGATTCTCAGCTTTAAAAAATGATGAGCCAAGCGAACTAAATGTTGCACTTCTCTTAATAAACATCAGTGCATCTTTTGCAGGAAAGAGTTTATAGTTTTCATTGTTGAGAGTGCTCTCATCTAAGTCTCTTAAAGGAGAATAATTATCCAGCACATAAAATCCTCTTCCAAAAGTAGCGAGTGCCAAATCACTTTCTCTTTCTTGTATATCAAGATCTCTTACTGCCTGCGTTGGTAAACTTCCTTTTAATTGAATCCATTTCTTGCCGCCGTTAATTGTGAAGAAAACACCGTACTCAGTTCCAATAAATAACAAATCAGGTTTAATATGATCCTGAGCAATCGAATAAACGACGTGCGACTCTTTCAGATCACCCGTAATCGATTGCCAGCTATTACCTTTGTCTTTGCTTACAAGTACATAAGGCTTGAAGTCAGCTCGTTTATGATTATCGAAAGTTGCATAAACAGTGTTTGCATCAAAACGTGAAGCATATAAACAACTAACGTATGTCATTTCTGGAACACCGGGGAAAGATTCAATCTTTCTCCAGTTCTGTCCACCATCTTCTGTAACCTGGATTAGTCCGTCATCGGTTCCTGCATAAATTAAACCTTCTACCAAAGGTGATTCTGTGAGTGATACAATGTTCCCATAAAATGAAGTTGAAGCATTCTTTGAAACTGCATCGACACTCCATACTTTATCCATTATTGGAAGTTTATTTCTATCTACTTGTCTTGACAGATCAGGACTTATAACTTCCCATGTATTTCCTTTATCATCACTTCTGAAAACTTTATTTGCAGCAACATAAAGTCTGTTTGAATGAGGACTAATAATAAGCGGTGTGTCCCAATTCCATCTATAAGGTGCATCATCTTTACCTTCCTGCGGTTTAATGCTTATTGTTTCGCCTGACTGCAAATCATGCCTTGTCAGTCCGCCATATTGCCACTCACAATAAATTATATTTGGATTTTCAGGATCGGTAACTGCTTCATAACCATCACCACCAACCAATGGGATATAATCAGCATTTACAATTCCTTCTTCATTAATTGTCTGTGATGGAACAATCATACTGTTATTATCCTGCGTTCCTCCCATTACGCGATAGAATGGTTCAAAGTCATCAACACTTATTCTATAGAATTGTGTGATTGGTAAATTGTCCTTAAAGTGAAAGTTACTACCTGCATCGAATGTTTCATATATTCCACCATCCCCACCAATCAAATAATGGTCTGGATTGTTTGGATTTATCCAGAAGGCATGGTCATCTACGTGTCTGCCCTTTGTGCTTATTCGTGTAAACGTCTTTCCACCATCAGTTGTAACCTGCGAAAAAGTGTCGAGTATATAGACTTTATTTACATCAACAGGATCGCAAAATATTTCACTGTAATACTGAGCACTTGAGGAAACAACCTCGTTCATTTTGTCCCAGGTAACTCCGCGGTTAGTTGATCTAAAAAATCCGCCATTCTTTTCCTGGGCCTCAACTATAGCATAAATATAATCCGGGTTGACTGGAGAAATTGCCAGCCCAATTCTTCCTATATCACCGGAGGGAAGACCAGATTCCAATTTATTCCACGTAGCTCCGGCGTCAATAGATTTATAAATTGCTCCTTCAGGTCCTCCGTTTATCAGTGTCCATACGTGTCTTCTTCTCTGGTATGAAGCTGCGTAAAGAACATCAGGATCTCTTGGATCCATGACAACATCTGTAACTCCTGTATTTGGACTTATGTATAGAACAGAATCCCAGGTAGTACCGTAGTCTGTGGATTTATAAAGTCCTCTGTCTCCACCCGGTCCCCAAAGTGGTCCCTGAGCAGCAACGTAAATAGTTTTTGCATCTCTTGGATCGATTAGAATTTTTGCGATGTGCTCGGATTTTTTGAGCCCGATATTTTTAAAACTTTTACCGCCGTCTTCTGAGCGATAAAGTCCATCGCCCCACGAAACACTTCGCTGACTGTTGTTCTCTCCGGTTCCAACATAAACAACATGGGGATTATGAGGATCGATTGTAACACAACCTATAGAAAAAGATCCATAGCTGTCAAAAACGGGTTCCCAGGTTGTTCCAGAATTTTTTGTCTTCCAAACGTTACCGCAGGCAACTGCAACGTAAAACTCGTGATAGTTATTTGGATTAACAGCAAAATCGGTTACTCTGCCAGAAGTAACAGCCGGACCGATTGATCTGAACTTCAATCCGTTAAAAGTACCAGATTTGTAAGGATCTTTATCTTTTTCTTTATCCTCATTCTGTGAAAGAGTAGAAGAGGAAATCAGCAAAATTGATACAAATAAAAAAAGAATTCTTTTAATCATTATAGCACCTGAAAAGTTATTGAAGGATTTTAAGGCATTTAGACAGTGATTTTATGAAATGCATATGGCAAATTATATAAACCACCACACAGATTCAATTTTAATTTGATGAATGGATTTTACTATCTTTAAGAAACTTATATAAACAAAAGGATATACAATGCAGATAAAAGGTTCAATATTTCTAATTACAGGTGGAAGTTTGGGGATTGGTAAAGCGACGGCTAGACTTATTATTGAAAAAGGCGGTAAAGTTGCTATTACAGGACGAGATAAATCTCGACTCGAAAAAGCAGCAAAGGAAATCGGGGCATTTCCTATTAACGCAGACGTTGCTAAACCAGAAGATATAAAAATAACGTATGATGTTTTCCTGAAAGAATTCAAGAGGCTTGATTGTTTAATTAATAATGCCGGTATTGGTGGAAATTGGAATGATGTTTTTAGTCTTGACCTTGAAGATTTTGTGAAAGTGTACTCCGTAAACGTTTTTGGTGCAGCAATGATGGCAAAATACGCAGCTATTCTTTTCAAAAACCAGAAGTGTGGAAATATCGTTAATATTTCTTCTACTGCAGGGACGAAGGGATTTGCAAACGGTACCGTTTATTCATCTTCTAAATTTGCTTTGAGAGGAATGACCCAGTGCTGGCAGGCTGAGTTAAGGAAGTTTAACGTGAGAGTAATTTTAGTTAATCCGAGTGAAGTATTAACCGCATTCGGGGATGATGAGGGAAAAGAGAGAAAAGAAGTATCAAATAAACTAAGAAGTTATGAAATTGCTCATACAATAGTTTCAACTCTGGAAATGGATGACAGGGGGTTTATTCCGGAAGTAACGGTGTGGGCAACAAATCCATTCTAAGTTTCTTCTAAGTGTTTCTAAGTGATCTCAGTAGTGAAAATTTTTTTACCACGAAGGCACAAAGGACACTTCCAAAGGGATGGCTTTGCCAAAAGTTACACTAAGGATGTGATGGTGAAGGTTTAGCATCCCTGCGGGAATCTTTCTCTTCAATCTGTTGAAGTAGTTCTTGCTGCTTTACGTACGAATCTATTTCTTCGATGAACCAGAACCTTGTGTTATTAAACTCAGGTGGGAGATCCCCGATATTCCAGTTTGGATAAGTAGTTTCAAGGAAATAATATTTTTTCCCGTTAGTAGTTAAATATTCTCCTCTTGAACTCACCTTTATTCCCAGCATTGCATGCTTGTAATTATAGCTCCAGAGCATTGCGCAATCGACTCTCATTTTTTCAAGAAGAACGTAAAGCAATAAGACCTTGGAATCACAATCGCCATAGCGATAGGCTAAGGTGCCGAGCGGCGGAAAAAGATCAAGCATTCCCCCAGGTCTGTCATATGGAATATTTTGTATAAAAGTAATTACGAAAAAAACTTTATCATTAGCCCCGAATTTTTCTTCTGCGAAGATCTTATTGAATCCTTCCAAAACCGTTTTCATTTGTGGAACAGAGTAATTATATACTCTCCGGTAAACTTCTGCCCAGACGGTACGTGCTTCAGTTTCAGGATCCGCAAAACTACTTTGTAATCCAAGCTCACTATATTTCATTGAAGCAAGTTCATCGATATAATCCATTGCTGCCTTCACATCTCTTTCCAGCAACCGGAAATTAAGATCGTATCTTCTTCTCCGTAAAGCATTGTCAACAAATCCCCAGGAGAAAGAAGAATTAATAATGTTTTCGTTTGTTAGGGAATCGAATTCAATATTGTATTCTCTTTTCTCTGTCTTTGTAAAATCTATTTCAGGTAGCTCAATTGATATTATAATCAGAATGACAATTACGAAGAAGACAAGGAATAAAGCGGAACATCCGAAGAATGATTTAACAATGCAGCCGGATCTTTTCTGAGCTCTGGAATGTTGCATGTCTTTTTTTTTATTAGCCGATGTCAATCATAGAAACCGGTGGAAAGGGAATTAATGAATCGAGAACGGTAACAATCCCCGGTTGAAGCAGCAATGCCATTGAGACGATTATAATTCCTAACAGTATTCCTACCGCAATATTATTCTCTTTGATTTCTTTTAGCTCATCAAGGTCTTTGGTAAGCCACATAAATATTTGAAGAGCTATATAAATGGTTGTAAATCCAATAATTCCCCCAAGAATAATATGACCTAACATTACAAGAGCAGAATCCAGATAAGTTGAAAAACCAGCTTCAGGATTGCGCAGTGTGTTTGCAAAAATTGTAATTGAAGAATCAATTGATTTTTTAACTACCAGGATCAATGCGAGTATAATTGATCCGTTAAGAACAGCAACCGATACATTATTTCTTTTCAGCTCCTCTGTCTCATTTATTCCGGTTATCAGCCTTCTGAAGATTTTTGAAGTAAAGTAGATTAGAAAGACCGCAACTAAAAGTGAAAGAGCTATTTGGACAATACCTGTTATTAACAATATTATGTTCATTACTCCCTCTTATGTTTTTTCTTATAATACCCGTCAAAAAATAATATAAAATGTCTTTATATGTAATTGTACTTAAGTTAAATTTAAGGCAGTGACGATTTTAAATAACAACATTATGTATCGTGTAAGCAAATTTTCAGTGAAGATTTACTTCTATTTTTTGATTCCTGGAATTATTTTCTTTGGCTGCTCTACGGGTGAAAACGTAAGTTATAATATGGGATTAGAGAGTTACAACGAAGGCAGATACCTTACAGCAATTAATTATTTTAATCAAGCATTCCTGGAAAATCCTGCAGATCCGGAAATATATTTCTATAGGGCTAATGCTAAACTTAAACTGGAAGATTATGATGGCGCAATTGATGATTACTCAAAGGCCATAATCCTTAATAATAAGGTAAAGGAATACTTTTTAAACAGGGGGCTTGCCAGAATCTCAATACAAAGCTATAAAGACGCAATTTTCGATTTTGATTATGCTGCAGTCCTTGATTCAAGTGATGCATTAATATTTTTCAATCGAGCTTATACAAAAGAGCAAATATCAGATTATGATGGTGCAATTGATGATTACTCCAGGGCAATAGAATTGGATTCATCTGATTCAAAATATTTTGTTAACAGGGGAAATATATTCAGCTTTCTGGGTAAGTCTGTGCAGGCAATTGAAGATTATTCAAAAGCAATAAAAGCAAACTCCTCGGACGCAATTGCATACATGAAAAGAGGGGAGGAATATTTTTTAATTAATGAATTCGAAAAAGCAAAGAATGATTTCAAAAGTGCATTAGAACTGGAACCGGTGAATATTGATGCATACTTTTCCCGCGCAGAAGCAAAACTCGGCTTAAATGATTTCCTTGCTGCTGCCGTGGATTATACTATTGTTATTTCAATGGATTCAACCGAAGCACTGGCATATTACAACAGGGGAATTTGTTATGCGAATCTTGATTTAAAGAATAATGCCTGTGAAGATTTTAATAAAGCCGGTGAACTTGGATTCTTCCAAGCCTACGAAGTAATAAAAGAATACTGTGCCGAAAAAGAGAATGTTAAAAAGAAAAAATAAATGCTTGAGATAATATTAATTTCTCTTGGGCTGATCATCGCAATCATAGGCTTGATTGGATGTATTGTTCCAGGTATTCCGGGTCCACCTTTAAACTTTGTTTCTTTGCTACTTTTAGAAATTGCAACCGGTGGAACTTACTCACTTAATTTTTATGCAGTTTGGGGAATAATTACTATTGCTACAATAATTCTTGATTATGTTTTTCCTATTCTAAGCGCAAAAAAATTTAAGGCAACTAACTATGGTATCTGGGGATCAATTATTGGTATGCTGCTTGGGATTATTTTCTTTCCACCTTTTGGGATGATACCAGGGTTATTTCTAGGTGCCGTTTTAGGTGAGCTTTTAGCTGGTAAGAAGGGTGCAGAAGCTATGAAAGTGGGATTGGTTACTTTTTTCAGCAGCCTGCTGATGATAGTCTTTAAATTTGCTGCATCAGCCATGATGACTTACTATTTTATTAAAGGTGCAGCAGAGTATCTTTTTTAAAATAAAAGGAATTTAATTGCCAATCACCAACAGTAGCCAATCATTAAGAATAGTTGCATCTATCAACTAATATTTGCATTTTGACAATAGTTCATTTACAATTTAACAATTGTCAATGTGCCTCTTCGGAGAAACGTGTAGAATACAGTTCTCTAATTTTTCTTCAGGAATGTTGTGTTTCCCCAAAGGCGTCGTAGTGTATTGAATCCAATTCTTCAATTTCACTCACTAAATAGGAGGTCGCTATGAGAAACTTATCTTTTCTATTTTTTCTTTTCATCTTTGCTGTAAATCCAACTTACTCACAGGACACAATTAATGTCCCGGGAGATTACATCGCAATACAGGATGCGATTGATGCAGCTAACAATGGTGACATTGTTCTTGTATCAGATGGCACATACACTGAGAATATCAACTTTAAGGGTAAAGCAATCACTGTTGCCAGCCATTTCCTTGTTGATAATGATTCAACACACATTGAAAATACAATTATAGATGGTTCACAGCCATCTCATCCTGATTCTGGTTCTGTTGTGTTTTTTGTAAATGGGGAGGATGCATCGTCTGTACTTTGTGG